>JBGSTN010000650.1:0-5971 GCA_041736455.1 Burkholderiaceae bacterium
CGCCGCCAGGCAACCATGCGACTCGCGCGGCTCACGAGACGCCCGTGAGGCCCGTGACGTCAGCGTCGCCGGCGACGGCGGGCGAGATCCACGTCGAGGCGATCAGCAAGTCATACGGGAACGGCCCGTTCGCCAAGATGGTGATCGACGACTGTTCGTTCACGATCCCGCGCAATCGTCTCACCGTGATGATCGGACCGTCGGGGTGCGGCAAGAGCACGTTGATCCGACTTCTCGCGGGATTCGAGCGTCCGTCCGGCGGCGCGATCACGATCGACGGCAGGCCCATCAACGGTCCGGGCAAGGACCGGCTGGTCGTATTCCAGGAGTCGGCACTGTTTCCGTGGATGACCACGTTCGACAACATCATGTACGGTCCTCGAGCCCGCGGGCAGGACACCCGGCAGATGCGTGCCCAGGCCGAGTTCCTGCTCGAGAAGGTAGGCCTGACGGCCTTTCGCGGAAAGTACCCGCCGCAACTCTCGGGCGGCATGCAGCGTCGCGCCGAATTGGCACGAGCGATGATCAACGATCCGGACGTGATGATCCTCGACGAGCCGTTTCGCGGTCTCGACGCGATGTCCAAGGAGCTGATGTGGGAATACTACGCGGGGCTGTTCGAGGAATCGCACCGCACCAACTTCTTCGTGACGACCGACATCGATGAAGCCGTCTTCCTGGCCGATCGCCTGATCGTGATGACGAACGTGCCGACCAAGGTGCGCGCAGTGATCGACGTCGACATGCCACGGCCGCGCAGGCTGGCGAACGTCTTCGACAACGACCATGCCAACGACGTGAAGATGCAGGCCTTGTCGCTGCTTCATGAGGAGGCGATGAAGTCCTTCTCCGGCGGCAGCCGCGCCGCGGCCGATTTCGTGGAAGCCTATTCGAGGCGAAAAGGCGAGCGAGCCAACGGCGCCAGGCCGGATTGAATCCAGTTTCCAAACAGGAGAAGTGACCGTGGCAAAGAAGGTGATCGACATGCGCAGCCGGCCTGCGTTCCTGCACGACTTCTATGGCAGGACACGGGGCACCCCGGAGTTCGAGGTGGTGAAGTGGTTGAACGGCCGTGTAGGCTCGAAGGAAGTCGAGCACTTCACCGCCTCGCATGACCTCGATTCGTTCGTTCGCGAGATCAAGGAGACGCGTATCGCGGCATCGGTCGTCGTAGGGCGCGACACGCCGGGCATCAAGCATTCGAACGACGAGATCCACGAACTGGTGCGAGGCCACAAGGTGCTGGTCGGGTTGGGCTCCATCGATCCGCATCGCTGGGGGGTACGGGCGGCGGTGCAGGAGATCGAGCGCGCAGTGAACGTGCTCGGCCTGAAGGCGATCAACGTCGAGCCGGGCTTCGGCAGCCCGCTACGCAGCGCCGACGACCCGATGCTCTTTCCGATCTACGACGCCTGTGAACAGATCGGCGTGCCGGTCTCGATCATGTCGGGACCGACTGCACCCAGCCTGGACTTCGTGCGTCCGGCGGCCGTCGGCCATGTGGCCAAGGCGTTCCCGAACCTTGCCATCATCTGCTACCACGGCTTCTACCCGTTCGTGAACGAGATCATCGGCGTCGCACTGCGCTGGGAGAACGTCTTCATCGTGCCGGACATGTATATCTTCGCGCCTGGCGGCGGCCTGTACGTCGAAGCGGCCAATGGCGCGATGCGCCAGCAGATCCTGTTCGGCAGTTCGTACCCGTTCCGGCCGATGGCGCAGTCGATCACCGACTACCGCAAGCTCGGTTTCGACGAAGGCGTGATCGACGATGTGATGTACGGCAACGCCAAGCGCGTGCTGAAGCTGAGCGTCTGACAAGACCTGACCCCGGCAATTGCCCTCGCAATGGACAAGACCTGACCCCTGAAATGGAACTGCATATCCGACAGGCAACGCTCGCCGACCTTCCGCAGGTGCTGGCGCTTTGCGTGCAACTGGACCTGCCCGGCGAGCCTGCGCTTCCGACCGCGCAGGCCGAATCGCATTTCGCCGCATTGATCGGACAGGAGCGACACCGCATCTACCTGGCCGAAGACGGCGGGCAGGCTGTCGGTACCTTTGCACTGACCTTCGTCGGCGGACTGGCGCACTCGGCGCGCGACTCCTGCATCGTCGAGGACGTGGTGGTGGCGCCGGAACGGCGCGGCGAGGGGATCGGCCAGCGGATGATGGCGTTCGCCATGCAGGCATGTTCCCAGCGACATTGCTACAAGCTCGTCCTGTCCAGTCATCTGGCACGGGATCCTGCGCATCGTTTCTACGAAGGACTCGGTTTTCGCAAGCACGGTTTCAGTTTTCTGATCGAACCGCCGGCCTGAAACACGGCAAGGCCTGCACGCCGTCATTGCAAGCGTTCGCACTGCGATGCGTGTGTCGGCCGTTCAAGCAACGGACAAAGACCAACAGGAGACCAACATGAAGGATTCAAGCAGTATCCGGCTCGCGAAGGCGGTGAAGGCCGAACTTCAAGCCGCCGGATCCATCACGCACGACCCCGGCCGACGGAGCCTCCTCGGTCGCTCGGCGGCCGCGGCCGGTCTGACGGCCGTGGCCGCTGGCAGCGGTGCTGCAACACTGCCCGTTCCCGCATCCAATGCAACGCTCGGCCGTGCGATTCCGGAGAGCGAATACGGCATGCCGTCGCGATTCGAATCGCGGGTGAAGCGGCGACGCAGCGACGTGCTCGTGAACAAGCAGAATCTTTCGGACTGGAGCATGACGCCACTTCATCAACAGCACGGCACGATCACGCCGAACGGGTTGTTCTACGAGCGTCATCACAGCGGCGTCCCGGACATCGACCCGCAGGCCCATCGCTTCGCGATTCACGGCATGGTGCGCCAACCTTTGCTGTTCACGATGGACGATCTGATCAAGTATCCGTCTGTCAGCAGGTTTCATTTCATGGAGTGTTCGGGAAACGGCCTGACCGACTGGCTCAAGGCGAGTTCCAAGACCGTGCAACAGACCCATGGCCTGCTGTCGTGCGCGCAGTGGACCGGTGTGCCGGTCTCGACACTGCTCGCCGAGGCGGGCATCGCCCCGGCGGCGACCTGGGCGCTCGCCGAAGGTGCCGATGGTGCAGCGCATGCGCGCAGCATCCCGATGCAGAAACTGCTCGACGACGCGTTGATCGTCTACGCGATGAATGGCGAGATGCTGCGACCGGAGAACGGCTACCCGCTGCGACTGTTCATACCGGGATGGGAAGGCAATGTGAGCATCAAGTGGCTGCGCCGGATCAAGCTCGGTGACAAGCCCTGGCACCTGCGCAGCGAGACAGCGCGCTACACCGACCCGATGCCCGACGGCAAGTGGCGCCAGTTCAGTTTCGAAATGGAGGCCAAGTCCGTCATCACGTCGCCTTCGGGCGGCATGAGCGTGCGGCCGGGCGAGATCGAGGTCCAGGGCTTCGCCTGGTCGGGACGCGGCAAGATCCGTTCAGTCGATGTGACGATGGATGGCGGGCGCACGTGGCGGGAAGCGCGACTCGAGGAGCCGGTGCTCGACAAGTGCCTGACGCGCTTTCGTCTTCCATGGAAGTGGGACGGATCACCCGTGACGATTGCAAGCCGAGCAGTGGATGCTACCGGCTACGTCCAGCCGACTGTCGAGGAGATCAGGAAGGTCCGGGCCATTACCGGCTTCGTGCAACATCACAACGGTGTCTTTCCGTGGTCCATCAATGTCGAAGGGGAGGTCAAGAATGCAATCGCCTGAATTCACCACGATCGCGCCGGCTGCAACGGGCCTGGCAATCTGTCTGCTCCTGGTTGGGTGCGCGTCCGCGCCGATCGCATCGAGCGAGGCGACGACCGCACGAGGCCAGCCCATCAACGAGGCCGACCTGGTGGCCTGGAACATCGACGTGCGCACGCCCGACGGCCTCGGTCTGCCAGCCGGTTCGGGGACGGTGTCCCAGGGAAAGGCGGTCTTCGACGAGCAATGCGCTTCCTGTCATGGCGCGGCTGCCGCAGGCGGCCCTGTGTTCGGCAGCATGGTGGGCGGCATCGGTTCGTTCATGACCGACCGCCGTGTGCTGACACCGGGCAGCATGTATCCGTATGCGCCCATCCTTTTCGACTATGTGCGCCGGTCGATGCCGATGAACGCGCCGCAATCGCTCAGCAACGATCAAGCCTATGCCGTCACCGGCTACATGCTTCATTTGAACGGACTCGTCGGTCCCGATGCGGTGATGACGGCGGGCAGCCTTTCTGCCGTTCAGATGCCCAACCGCAATGGGTTCATCGTGGACGACAGGCCGGATACGAATGCCGTGCGCTGCATGACCGATTGTCGACCGATTGCAGGCAAGTAGAGCGGCGACGAGCCACGAACGCTGCGTGTGAGGGGTGGAGTTCGGCCACTTCATGGACTCGAGCGGGTTGGTGCGGTGCCCGTGTCAATGAGGTCGACGCGGCAAGAGTGGTTCGGCGACAAGGTTCTCCAGCCGCGATTGACACCTTCATTGCCCTGTGCGAGTCTGCGGGTCCACGGTTCGGCCGGTATTGCGGGCGGATCGGCCAGGGGTCCGTTGCGTCCGCCCGCCTGCGGGGCAGGCACGCGGCGTCGGCAAACAGATCATCGGTGAACATTCAACCGAATCCATCCGGAAACCGGAGGGGGAGACATGCACAAGCAATTCAACAGGCTGCTCGGCGCTCTAGCGCTGGGAGTGGCCGCGATAGGCACCGCAAGCGCCGCCGACAAGACGATCAACCTTGGCGTCATCTACGACCTGACCGGCGCGTTCGCCGCTGGTGGCTCGAAGGCCGCCGCGATCGGCACCGAAATCGCCATCGAGATGATCAACGAGCGCGGTGGCGTCGAGGGGCACAAGCTCCAATACCAGATGGCCGATGCCCAGTCCAAGGCCGACGTCGCCATCAACGAGGCCGAGCGCTTTCTCAACGACTCCAACGTCGACCTGATCATGGGCGTGTTCTCGAGTGCGCACTGCGTGCCGATGGCCGCCAAGGTCGACGCGGCCAAGCGCTTCTTCTGGGCGAATGTCTGCGTCTCGTCGGCCGTGTTCCAGGATCGCAACCTGAAGTATGTGTTCCGTGCGCAGGTGCACTCAGACCAGTTCGGCGAGGCGTCCTGTGTCTTCATCGCCGAGAATGCCAAGGCCAAGCTCGGCATGGATGTGAAAGCCGTCAAGGTCGCGGTGATTCACGAAGACGGTCCCTACGGGTCGGGCGTCGCCAAGGGCAACATCGCCAAGTGCAAGGAACTCGGCATGCAGGTTGTCCACGAGGAGGGTTATGCCGCCACCTCCACCGATCTGTCGGCACTGGTGACCAAGCTGCGTCGCGCCAGGCCCGACATCATCCTGCACACCGGCTACAACCCCGACATCACCCTCTTCATGCGCCAGTCCAAGGAATCGGGCCTCAAGTGGAAGGCACTGATCGGACACGGGGCGGGCTACGGACAGATCGACAAGCTCACCGAGACCTTCGGCGCTGACGCCAACTATCTCTACAACGTCGATCCGGCTGCGGCGCAGTTGCTCGATCCAAAGACGCTCGCGCCCGGGCTGGGTGATGTCACCGCCGAAATGGTCAAGCGCTACAAGGCGCGTACCGGGGCGAGCGAGGTACCGCCGCACACGTCGATGGGATTCAACCAGTCGTGGATCCTGTTCACCGACGTGATGCCGCGCGCGATCACCAAGTACGGTGGGTACGACCCCGAGTCGTTGCGCAAGGCGGCGCTCGACACCGACATACCCGAGGGCGGCACGATCCAGGGCTACGGCGTCAAGTTCAATCCGCCGGGCCATGCGATGGCGGGCCAGAACGCGCGCTCCAGTCCCGTGGTGATGCAGTACATCGACGGCAAGACCAAGATCGCCTGGCCCAGTGCGATCCGCACCACCGACCCGGTGTTGCCGTTGCCGGCCGGACACGCGTACGCGCGCTGATTCCATGCCCGCAGACTGCGTCGTCGCGCCGGGCCGGGC
>JBGSTN010000652.1:0-2199 GCA_041736455.1 Burkholderiaceae bacterium
CGACCAGCCTCTGCGGCTCGCCGATACCGCGGCGCAGGTTGGGCAGCAGATCGGTGCCACCGGCGAGCGGCTGCGCACCTGGTCGTGCGAGGTCGGCCAGCGCGTCGACCAGCAGCGCCGGCCGACGCAACTCGATCGTCGCCAGCGCGCTCATCGGATTGCTTCCTTCGCATCGAGCAGCGCGAGTATCCGGTCGGGACTGAGCGGGAACTGGGTGCAGCGCACCTGCACCGCTTCG
Source organism: Burkholderiaceae bacterium (assembly GCA_041736455.1). Classification (GTDB taxonomy): domain Bacteria; phylum Pseudomonadota; class Gammaproteobacteria; order Burkholderiales; family Burkholderiaceae_E; genus JAUIAI01. Next base: position 239 of record JBGSTN010000652.1, read on the forward strand.
TTCACCGCGTCCTGCAACGCAGGCAGGAAGCCGGCGAGCATGCCCTCGGAAGACTCCTTGGCGCCGAACGGGCCGTTGGGATCGATGCTCTCGACGATGAAGACCTCGATGTCGGGGCTCTCGGCCATCGTCGGTACACGGTAGTCGAGCAGGTTGCCGTGCAGCATGCGGCCATCGTCGTAACGGGTTTCCTCGCACAGTGCCTGGCCCATGCCCATCCACACGCCGCCCTGTGCCTGGCCCTCGACCGCGAGCGGATTGAGCGCCCGCCCGACGTCGACCGCGACCCAGACCTTGTGTGCGGTGACCTTGCCGGTGACATCGTCGACCGAGGCTTCGACCACCTGAGCGGCGTAGCAGAATCCCATCGTCGCCCCGATCGCGCTGCCACGGATCCTCTTGTCCCCGAGGAACTCGGTCGGGCAGGTGAAGGTGCCCTTGATCGTGATCGTTCCGCAGTCCACCAACGCCTGTGCCACCACGTCGTGATAGGTGAGGCCGGCCGCCGCGTCGCCGCGCACGGCATAGACCTCGCCGAGCGGTTCGACCTCGTCGTCGGCTACGCCCAGGCGCCTGGCAGCCGCCGTCACCAGCAGCGACTTCAGGCTCTCGGCCGCCTGCAGTGCCGCGTTGCCGACCATGAAGGTGACGCGGGACGAATAACTGCCGTTGTCCTTGGGTGTCAGCGCGCTGTCGGCGCTGACGACACGGATGCGGTCCATGCGCACGCCCAATACTTCGGCAACGACCTGTGTCACCATCGTGTTGGAGCCCTGGCCGATGTCGGCGGCGCCGGTGAGCACGGTGATGCCGCCATCGAAGTCCAGCTTCAGATTGATGGTGGCGTGCGGCTCGCCGGTCCAGTACTTGGGCGTGGACGTGCCCGACACGAAATGCGAACATGCGATGCCCAGGCCGCGACCCGGCGACATGCGGCCACGCCGCGCTTCCCAGCCGGACGCTGCCTTGACCGTCTCGAGACACTCGGGCAGGCCATAGCTGAGCACCTTCTGCGCGTACATCGTCGTGTACGGAATCCGTGGCAACAGATTGCGCTGGCGAATGTCGAACGCATCGATGCCGAGTTCGTCGGCCATCTCGTTCAGCAGCGCCTCGAAGGCGGCTCGCGTGTCGACGGTGCCGTGGCCGCGCTGCGCCCCGCAAGGCGGCGTGTTCGTGTAGACGCGCCAGCCATCGTGTCTGATCGCTGGAATGTGATAAAGACCGTGCATCAGCGCGCCCGTGTAGAGGATGGAGATGATTCCGTAGCCCGCATAGGCGCCGCCTGCCTGGGTCGCCTCCAGCGCCAGTGCCGCGATCCGGCCGTCGTTCATCAGACCGATCTTCATCGTGACCGCGGTCCAGGGTCGCCCGCGATGCGCGATGAAGGTCTCCTCGCGCGACTGGAGCAGGCGTACCGCCATGCCGGCCTTGCGCGCCAGCAAAGCGGCGATGATCTCGAAGTGCAGGCACTCGGTGCGTGCGCCGAAACCGCCGCCCAGGAACGGCTTGATGATGCGGATGCGCGACGAGTCCATCTGCAGGCAGGCCGCCACCTTCAGATGCACGTAGTAGGGCACCTGCGTCGTCGTGTACAGCGTCAATGCGTCGCGCGAGGCGTCGTATTCGGCGAGCGTCGCGTTGGGTTCCATGTGGGCATGGTTGACCTCGGCGAAGGTGAAGCGCTTCGTGCGCACGAGATCGGCCCCGGCAAAGGCGAGCACGGTGTCGCCGAACTCCGCATGCACCTCGCGCAGCACGTTGTCCGGCTTGTCGTCGTGAATCGCGATCGCACCCGCTTTCATTGCCGCCTTGGGCGTCATGTAGGCAGGCAGCACTTCGTATTCGACCTCGATCAGTGCCAGTGCCGCTTCGGCGGTGGCGTCGTCGACTGCTGCGACCGCTGCCACCGGATCGCCGCGATAGCGCACCTTGCCGCGGGCCAGCGGGAATTCGTTCTC
>JBGSTN010000657.1:0-1881 GCA_041736455.1 Burkholderiaceae bacterium
GCGATCAACGCCGCGACTGGCGGCACGCCCCAGACGAGCCCGAACGCACACGCTGCCGCCAGCAGCATCGTGACTGTGATCGCCGGCGTGACGTTGGCCAGCTTGCCCATCAGCTGACCGCCGAGGGGCAGCGACACGAGGGTCGCCCACATCATCAGGCTCGCCAGTGATTGCGCGTCGGCCGTCGATCGGCCGAAGGCCTGCAGCAGGCCTGGCGCGAAGCTCACCAGCACGATCAGGCCGGTATTGAACAGTCCCCAGGCGATACCGACCAGGCTCATCAGAAAGAACTGGCGAGCGGGCAGCGTGTAGCGCAGCGCGACAGGCGGGCCGGCGCTTGCAGCGGGTGGCGGCCGATAGAACGAAGCAGTGAGGATCAGCGCAAGCAGCGAGACCAGGGCTGTGGCGATCATCACGCCCGACCATCCGTACACCGACGCGATCCGGCCATGCATCAGCAAGCCCATCGCGATGCCGATCGGCCATGCGGTGAGCATGATCGACAAGGCCAGGACCAGTTCCTTGCCAAGGAACCACTCTGTCACCATCTTGGTCAGGATCACGTTGAAGATCGTGCCACCGATCCCGGCCAAGATCCTGCCCAGGTAGAGCCCATCCGGACCCGATGACCATGCGATGAGCAGGGCTCCGAGCGCCATCAACATGGCGCCTCCCATCAACAGGTTCTTGTCCCTGAACCGACGCGTCAGCAAGCCGCTGGGCACCGCGATGACTATGCCAGGCAGCAGGAACAATCCAATCAGCGTACCGACCTGGGCGAAGCTGAGATCGAATTGCGCGATCAATTCGCCGGATGTGGATGCAATCGCCTGGAACTCGAAGCCCATTGCAAGACGGACCAGGAACAGAATGGCAAGCATCGCCCAGCGCATGACGTTTCCCGGATCCGGCTGCGGCCTGGCCGCCTTGCAGGCATCATCGCACGAAGCGGGCCGCCATCGATTCCACGGCCCTCTGCCCTCTGCCTACTTGGTCGCCAGCACCGACAGGAAGAAGTCCGTGCGAGGCGTGCCCAGGCCGGTCGGTATGTCATAACCGGCGACTGCGACGCAGCCTGTGCACGAGCCGTTCTTGCCCGAGGTCACGTCGTTGAAGCTCTGCGTCCAGTTGGTCGACTTCGGGGCGAAACGCGTATACAGCGCCGTGTTCAGCACACCCAGCGGCGCCAGTTTCTTGACCGCGCGCTGCGCATTGGCCACCGCAACGATGCCGGCCAGTTGCGGGCTCGACATGCTCGTGCCGCCGAACGAATACCAGTTCGTCACCTTCGAGCCCGGCGCGGTGATCGCGACGTATTGACCGGTGTAAGGATCGGCATTGAATGACAGGTCGGCGACACCTCGATACTTCGTGCCGGTGGTCCGCTGCCCGGCGATGGTCAGCGACTTCTGGTAGGCAGGCAGCGGCACATACGCGCTGATGCCGCCGCCCGTGCCCGACCAGGTCACCTCGCTGCGGGTGCCTGCGCTGGTGTAGTTCAGCGTCGTACCGCCCACGCCCAGCACGTTGGGAGCAACCGCCGGCCAACTGACCGCGTATCCGCTGTCACCAGTTGCCGCCAGGTAGGTCATGCCGGTGCCGCTGAACACCGAATTCGCACTGGTCACCCACGAACCCTCCAATGCGCCGAAGCTCATCGTGACGACACCAGGCCCCATCTTGTTGGCCAGCTTCACCGCGTCGCTGAGTGCGGCCAATGTCGGACTGGCAGCCTCGATGACGACGATCCGTGCCATTGGGGCGATTGCATGGGCCCACTGCACGTCGAGAGCGATCTCGCCGGCCCAGCCCGAGTTGTATGCCGGCGCCTTGGCCGTGATGGCGCCGCCGGCCGCGCTGTATGCGACCATGATGCCGCAG
>JBGSTN010000666.1:0-2476 GCA_041736455.1 Burkholderiaceae bacterium
TCTGCGCCGAGCATTTCGTTCACGTAGGCCTGCGCGAGTTCCGGGTTCGGCCCGCCCTTGACGAGGCAGATGCCGGAGGGCATCGCGAAGATGCCCTCCTTCGGCGCCGCCAGATCGACCGGCGCGCCGGCCGCTTTGCGCAGCAACGCGTACGACGAAAAGTTGCCCGCCAGCATGCTGATCTCGCCCTGCTCGAGCAGGTTGAAGGATTGCGACATCACCGAGTAGACGTTCAAGACGTTCGGCTTGAGGCTCTGCAGCTTGTCGAAGGCCGCGTCGATCTCGTACTGCGCATGGGCGAGCGGCTTGCCCGACCCGAGATGCGCCGCCATGAACAGGGTCCACATGCCCTCGGTGTTCTGCAGCGAAGGGATGATCACCTTGCCCTTCGCCTTCGGATCCCAGAGTTCCTGCCAGCTGCCGACCGTCTTCAGAGCACCGGTGTTGTACGCGATGCCGGCCCAGGGCTGGGCATAGTTGGCCCACATCCCATCCATGTGCACGGTGCCCTTGCGAAGCTGCGAAAGGTTCGGCACTGCGCTCTCCGTGATCGGCGCCAAAAGGCCCTGCTCGACCGCCAGGATCATCACCGGGTCATCCATCTGCACCACCGACAGATAGGGCTTGTCGCGATTGGCGCTCATCTTCTCGAGGTTCACGCTCGACTTGGTGCCCTCGAAGATGATGTCAGCGCCGATCTTCGCTTTCATGTGCGGCGCGACCAGCTTCTCCATCCACACGGTATGGCTGCCGGCGCAGCCGATCACGATCTCCTTCGACTGAGCGCGCACGATGGCAGGCGCGGCAATCGTCACGGCGGCGAGCACGCTGCCGTTGCGTACGAATCGGCGCCGTGCGGCACCCCTGCGTGATGAAGACTCTTCCATGCGGACTCCTCCTGGTTGTCTGTGACACGGTCTGCGTAGCTGCGTCATGGCGCAACTTCCGTGCCACGACCGAGTCGCGCTCCTGCACCGAACCGTTGCTTGGGAAAGTACGATTGCACCCGATGCACATCCAATGCGGTGCGCGCCGCACCACCGATGCGCGGGTGATCGCACCTGCAACGCGCACTCGGGGGCGCAGACGACACGCAGACGGCGCGGACACGGCGCGGACACGCGGCCCGTGGAGATGGCATCCGAATTGCTTGATGTCCGTCAAGCGCAGAGCCGCATCGGCTCTTCAGGGTTGGCGTGCCCATCGTTGGGATTCCGCACGAAGCCGACCTGACAATGGCCCTGAATGGTCGTCGCAAGACGACCTCGAGTCGCGTTTGCTCGTTGCGGTCTTCCCGAAGGTTAAAACCTGACCACGGGAGAAGACCATGTGCGACCGGGACGGCAGTTTCTACAAGAACTTTTCACGACGCGGATTCCTCAAGGCGGGCTCTGGCGCGGCCGTCAGCGTTGCTCTGCCGGCGCACCTCGCTGCACTATTGCCTCGTGCGGCGAACGCAGCGGGCTCGATCACGCTGAAAGCGACCCATGGCTCGGGCTTCTGCAACATGGGCATTTTCCTCGCGAAGAAGCGTGCGCTGACCCGTGCCGACGGCGTGGAACTCGAATTCGTCGTCACGCCGTCGAACACCGAGATCACCACCATGTTCGGCGCCGGGCTGGTCGACATGTCGATGATTCCCTACTCGAACTTCATGACCCTCTACGACGCCGGCGCGCCGGTGCAGATCGTCGCCGGTGGTGGCGTCGAGGGTTGCATCATCGTTGCTCGGGAAAACATCCGCAGTGCCGCAGACCTCAAGGGCAAGACGCTAGGCACCTTCCAGGCCGACACGCTCGAGGTCCTGCCATACGACTACCTGGCCAAGGCAGGACTCGGCTTCAAGGACGTCAAGGTCAAATACCTCGACACATCCCCGGAACTCGCACAGGCGTTCATCGCAGGAGCGCTCGACGCGATCTGCCACATCGAGCCCTACGCGACGCAGTGCGTTCAATCGGTCAAGGGAGCGCATTTCCTGTCCGACGGTACGGACGTGTATGGCAAGGGGTATTCCGACTGCGTACTCGCCGTACGCAAGCCACTGCTCGATAAGAACCCGCAGGCCGTCAAGGCGGTGATCAAGGCATTGATGCTCGCCCAGTCGCAGGCCGAGAGCGACCGGGCCGCGGCGCTGAAGGACACGGTGGGCACCTACTACAAGACCACCATGGAAGCCGCGATGACGGCGGCCGAGCGCCAGCCGATCGTGGTCGACCAGCGCAACCAGACCGACTTCATCATCGAGCGCGGCCGCACGATGAAGGACCTCGGCTACGTGAAGAAGTTGCCGGACAAGGGCGCGTTCGACTGGAGCCTGCTCGAAGCCGTGATCGCCGACAACACGGCGCTCTACCAGGGCCTGAAACTGAAGTCCGCCTGAGGGGTGACCCATGCCCATCCGCACGATCGCATTGAACGACTCTGCCGATGCCCGCCCTGCTGCGCCTGCCAGGGCCGCGGCGCGGGCTGGTCC
>JBGSTN010000717.1:0-2333 GCA_041736455.1 Burkholderiaceae bacterium
GGCCCTGCTGCTGCCGGCGGCGAGCCTGGCCATCCGCTACGTCGATCGACCGGCCATCCGAATGGGCGAGCGCGCCGGTGCGCTGGCGGGCCGTGCCATCTTCCGCCAGCCAGATATGCTTCGGGCCGGTTGAACTCGGCGCGCCCCGCCCGTCGCAAGACCGGCTGGGGTTGGCGCACTGAGCTAAACTTAAGAAGCCTCACCTCGTTCCGACGGTCAGTTATGCCACGTGTGCATGCACTCACTCACGAGTAATATGGAGGGGGTAGGCACTGCCCCATGATCGGGCCCCTCGACAATCCCTTGACAACTGGCATGACAGACGAAGATCAATCGCCAGCGCCCTCCAGACAATCCCGACCCAAACCGGGCGAGCGGCGGGTGCAGATTCTTCAAACCTTGGCGTTGATGCTCCAGGAGCCCGGAACGGACAGGGTCACCACGGCCGCACTGGCCAAGCGGCTGAACGTGTCCGAGGCGGCGCTCTATCGGCATTTCGCCAGCAAGGCCCAGATGTTCGAAGGCCTGATCGATTTCATCGAAAACAGCGTGTTCGCGCTGATCAATCAGATCACCACGCAGGAGCCCGACGGCCTGCGCCAGTTGCGTGCGATGCTGGCGATGCTGCTTGCATTTTCAGACAAGAATCCCGGCATGACCCGCGTGCTCGTCGGCGATGCCCTGGTCACCGAAGACCGGCGTCTGCAGAGTCGCATCAACCAGATCACCGACCGCCTCGAAACCTCGCTCAAACAGTCGGTGCGCAACGCGATCACCCAGGAGCGCCTGCCTCCCAATACGGACCCTGCCGCGCGCGCGAGCCTGCTGCTGTCCTATGTGATGGGGCGTTGGCTGATCTACTCGAAAAGCGATTTCAAGCGACATCCTGCAGACTCGTTCGACCAGGCGGCGTTGCTCATGCTGGCCAGTGCGCCGGCAAGCGGAATGTCGTCGTCGAGTACCAGCGCGGACACCGGACCGGTTGCACGAAGCGCCTGAGCGCCCGAACCGCCGCCCTTGTGCGATGCGACCCGGTCGCTCGGCCTGGCATGGACTTCCTCGTCAGCGAAACGATTCCTATTGATCGATGCGCGTCTGCACGGCATGCCGCTCGACCCCACGCTCGATATCGCGCTGATCACCTCGCTCGACCCCACGCTCGTCACTTCGCTCGGCATCACGCATGGCACCTTGCTCGGCACGAATCCCGGCTTCACGCTCGATCTCGGCCACCGTGCGCCAGGTCGGCTTGATCGCGGCCGGTACAGGCTGAACTCTGACTGCCGGATCGTTGCGCTCGGCCGTCCAGACACGTTCTTGCCGTGGCAGAGGCGCGCCCAGGAAGCGAGCCGGATCAGCAGCGCGAACGCGCGACCATGCCGGCTTGAAGGCGAGTGAACTTGCCTTGTCGGTCTCGCCACCGCCGGCTTCTTCATCGGTGCTGGTGCCAGGAGTCGGGCCGGCATTCGAGCCGAAGCCCCGGCCCCGCGCGAGAGCGGCCTTCATCGCGGTCCGAAAATCGATACCGGTCTGAGTGTCGGAATCGACCGGAGATGACGCGCGTTCATCCGATACCGCACCGGGCAACGAACCGGGCAACGAACCGGTCAACGAACCAGTCAACGAACCGGGCGACGAACCAGTCAACGAACCGGTCGCGCTCGTCGCAAGGCGACGCGTCACCTTCGTCATCCTGGCTACGGCGTCGGACCAGCCGCGGTTCGCCATGGGCTGCGGTACCTCGAATGTCGGACTGGCCACCTGCCGTACCGCCATCGCCCAGAACGTCAACGCCCAGTACGCGTAGCCCGCAAAAGCCACCAGCCATCCATAGAACATCAAGTAGTCCGGCATCCCCATCTGCCAGGCGCCGATCGCGAACAAGCTCAGCGCAGCGGCCGCCCCCAACTGGATCATCATCGCCTGACCCATCGAGAAGTATTTCGCCTGCAGCAGGTGCTGCAATCGCGAACGGTCTTGCACGACCTCCGGCGAACCCGTCAGGAGTACGCGCAGCGCGAACATCGACATGTCTGCCATCGGCACCGACACCAGCCAGAGCAGTGTCCCCAGACCGATGCTCTCCTCGCCGAGGCCACCCTGCGCCTGCAACAGCAACCAGGCGGTCAGGACGCCGAGCATGCTGGAACCGCCGTTGCTGAGATAGACGGACGCCACACGACGCAGTCGCCAACGCCAGGTGAAGAACGCCAGCGCCAACAACGTACCGACCTCGGCGAGCGCCACCGAGCCCACATGCGACACCTGCTCCGGCGATGCGCCGTTCATGCCCTGCAGCCCGCAGATCGCGAGCACGCCCAGCGCAGCCACCA
>JBGSTN010000708.1:0-9899 GCA_041736455.1 Burkholderiaceae bacterium
CGACCAGCAACGGCACCAGGTGCCTCCCCACGTAGCCGCTCGCGCCCAGAACCAGCACGCGGGTTGCGTGAAGGTCCGTTCCGTCCGGCGACCTGTCGGATGTGTCGTTGATCATGACCTGCAATTCTCCCGATCGATCGAGGCATTGGAGACGGAGCGATACGTCCAGGCATCGGAACCTGCTGGCGCCGAAGTCGGTATCGGCATGTGCCGCCGGCCTGCCTGCACGCAATCACACCGTCAGCGCGCGTTGCCCCATCCTGGTCGCCATCCCCTTGAACAGGAACAAATGTGCCGGCACCAGCATGTACCAGTACAGCAGACCCCAGATGCCCTGCGGATGCCAGTATGCCGTGATCGTCAGTCGCGATCGATGACCGTCGCCTGCAACCGCGGGGTCTGATGCATCCGGTTCGATCTCGAACTCGAGCACCCCCGAGCCCGGCCCGCGCATGCCGAAGTTCAGTGTCAGGCGCCGTTGCTGCTCGATGCCGACCACCGTCCAGTAGTCGATCCGGTCGCCCAGGCGCACTTCGGTCGGGTGGCGCCGCCCGCGAGTCAGGCCCGGGCCACGGCACAACCAGTCGATCACGCCCCTGAGCAGCCACAACGGTCCGGCAAAGTAGTAGCCGTTGCCTCCGCCTATCGTCGTCACGATCCGCCACAGTGCCTCGGGTGACGCGGACGTCAGCGCACTGCCCGAAGCTCGCTTTGCATAGAACGCATTGTCGAGGCGGAAACCGCGAAACATCAGCAATCCCTCGGTCCAGCGCACTGCCACCCGGTGCTCGCGCTCGGCAGACAGCGCCGCACGGACAGCCTCTCGAAACCCCAGCAGGCGCTGCGGCACGAGGCGACGCAGTTCGGCATCATCCGCAATCAGGTCATGCTTGAGTCCGCCGATCAGCGCCCGCGCAATGCCCGCAGGCACCGTGGTCACGAGGCCGAGCCAGTACGACGAAAGCGTGGGCGACAGCAACGGGACGCGCAGGATCTTCGGGTGTCTGCCGACCACTGCGCCATACTCCCGCATCACCTGCTCATAGGTGAGATAGTCCGGTCCGCCGGCATCGAGAACGCGTCCCGCGGCCGCATCGATCGCGCGGATTCTCACGAGATACTCGAGCAGATTGTCCAGGGCGATCGGTGCGGACTTCGACTGCACCCATTTCGGTGTGATCATCACCGGCAGGTGATTGACGAGATCACGAATCACCTCGTAGGCTGCCGAGCCGGGCCCCACGACGATGCCGGCACGTATCTCGGTCACCGGAACGGACCCGCGGCGCAGGCGCTCGCCGGTTTCGCGGCGCGAGACCAGATGTTCGGAGTCGGGGTCCGGCGGAATCAGTCCGCCGAGATAGACGATGCGTCGCACACCGGCCCCGGCGGCTGCCGAGGCGAAGTTCTCCGCCGCCTGCAGGTCTAGCGCGGCAAAGCCTCGTCCGGCAGCCATCGAATGGACCAGGTAATACGCGGTATCGACGCCATCGAGCACGGCTGCGAGCGTCTCGGGTCGCAAGGCATCGGCCTCCGCGAGTTCGATGCCCTGCCAGCCACGGGCTTCGAGCGTCTCGAGATTGCGTCCACTGGCCCTGACTGCGAATCCCTCGCGCTGCAGTCGCAACGACAGGTGACTGCCGATGTAACCGGTGGCGCCGAACACGAGGACACGCGCCGGCCCGGATCGATCGGCCGACTCGGACCGATCGCTGTCGTGCTGCAGTGGATCATTCACGGATTCTTACGGGACCTCGCGAGTATCGGAGACGCGGCCGCCGACGGGCCGCACGGTCATGTTGCGGTTCGATCGAATGCAACATCATGTGCTTGCCGCAACCCGATGCGAAACGATCGAGCTGGTTTCGAACCTCAGTCACGAATGGTACCTGCGTGCTGACCCGTGGTGACATGCCGGAGAACTCGTCCGGTCTTGCATGAGGCGGCCAACCGGAATATGGATACGATCTGGACAGCAGGCTGGACGAACGACTGCGGGCTGGACGAAGAGTAGGGAGGACGACATGCATTCGCCGTTGTACGAACGCTTTCCTGGTTTCACCGCGGAACACGAGATGTTGCGCGAGACGACGCGTCGCTTCGTCGACGAGCGAGTGGTGCCGAACGGCACGGACTGGGAAGAGCAGGGCATGGTGCCCCGCGAGATACTGCGCGAGATGGGCGATATGGGCTTGCTTGGCATCCGATTCGAGCCCGAGTACGGGGGTAGTCGGCTCGATACTCTGGCCACGGTCGTGCTGGCCGAGGAATTGGGGCGCTCGACGTTCGGTGGTTTCGCGGTTACGGTGCTGGTGCACACCGACATGGCGGCACCGCATCTGCATCATGCCGGCACGCTCGAACAGAAGCGCCAATTGATGCCGGACATCGTCGCCGGCCGGCGTATCGCGGCGGTTGCGATGACCGAGGCGGATGCCGGCTCGGATCTGGCGTCGATGCGGACCACGGCGCGACGCGAAGGCGATCACTGGGTGCTCGACGGCGCCAAGATGTTCATTACCAATGGTGTGCACGGCGACATCTTCTTCGTCGCCGCCAAGACCGGCGAGGGTGGTCGCAATCGCCAGATCTCGATGTTCATCGTCGAGAAGGGAACGCCCGGATTCACGGTGGCGCGTCCGCTGAAGAAGCATGGTTGGCTGTCGAGCGACACGGCCGAACTCGCGTTCGAGAGCTGCCGCGTTCCGGCGACAAATCTCCTCGGTGAGGAAAACGGCGGGTTCTACGCGCTCGTCAAGAACCTGCAGAACGAGCGCATCGTTCTGGCGGCCCAGGCGATGGGCGAGGCCTCGAAGGCGATCGAGTTGACGCTGGATTGGGTGAGACATCGCAAGGCGTTCGGCGCGACCTTGTGGGACAAGCAGGCGATCAGGCATCGCCTGGCGATGGCGAGCGCCCGGGTCGAAGCCGCGAAGGCGCTGATCTACAACACCGCATGGCGTGACGCGCAACAGCACCCGACCGTGACACAGGCCGCCATGCTCAAGGCATTGTGTGGCGAACTGGTCAATGACGTGCTGTACGACTGCCTGCAATTTCACGGCGGCATGGGGTATGTACGCGATTCGGCCATCGAGCGGATGGCGCGCGACGCACGCATCCAGTCGATCGGGGGTGGTGCCACCGAAGTGATGCTGGACGAAATCGCCAAACGCATGGCGTGAACGAACCTAGCGGAGTACGCGAGCAGTCGACGGAGCTACCGGTACGGGTTGCCTGCTCGTTCGCTGGTCATGGCTCTGGCGTCACCGCGGCCGACGCGGTTCCTGCAAGGTCGGATCGACGCGGAATTCGACGCCAGGCGTCAGGTCGTCCTATCCGGTATTGCGCAGACCGGCAGCCACCCCGTTGATCGACAGATGGATGCCACGATGCACGCGCTCGTTGACAGTCGCCCCCGACTCGATCTGCGCGCGATAGCGGCGCATCAGTTCGACCTGCAGGTGATTGAGCGGGTCGATGTACGGGAAACGGTGACGTATCGATAGCGCCAGCTCCGGGTTCGACGCCAGGCGTTCCTTGTCACCGGTGATCAGCGCCAGGGCCGCGTGCGTGCGGACACATTCGGCCTGGATGATCGAAAAGATCCGCTTGCCGATCTTCTTCTCCTTCACGAGCCCCAGGTAGCGCTCGGAGATCACGAGGTCGCTCTTTGCCAGCACCATGTCCATGTTCGACAGCAGTGTGCTGAAGAACGGCCACTGGCGGTTCATCTTCTGCAGCAGCGCGGTGCGCGCCGGGCGTGTCGCCGTGTCGGCGAGAAACTGCTCGATCGCGCTGCCGAATCCATACCAGCCCGGCAGGGCCACGCGGCACTGGCCCCACGAGAACCCCCATGGAATGGCGCGCAGATCCTCGATCGCACGGGTGGCTTTGCGCGACGCCGGGCGCGAGCCGATGTTCAGCTCGGCGATCTCACGGATCGGCGTGGCGTCGAAGAAGTAGTCGGTGAATCCGGGCGTCTCGTAGACCAGATGGCGGTAGGCCGCCATGCTCGCCTCGGAGATCTGGGCAGCTGCGTCCAGGAATGCCTTCGATGCGCTCTTGGTCGGGTGCAGCAGCGTGGCCTCGAGCGTGGCTGCGACCAGCGTCTCCAGATTCCGCCGACCCAGTTCGGGATTGGCGTATTTCGAGCCGATCACTTCGCCCTGTTCGGTCAGGCGGATCTGGCCGTTGACCGTGCCGGGAGGCTGGGCAATGATCGCCTGATAGCTCGGACCACCACCACGACCGACGGTGCCGCCCCGGCCATGAAAGAGACGAAGCGTCATGCGATGCTGGTCGTCGAGTGCATCGAAGAGCGCGACGAGCGCGAGTTCCGCCCGATAGAGCTCCCAGTTGCTCGTGAAGTAGCCGCCATCCTTGTTGCTGTCGCTGTAACCCAGCATGATGTCCTGTTCGCCACCACCACGCCGGATCATCTCGGTAATGCCCGGCAGCGCCTGATAGTCGCGCATGATGGTCGCGGCATTGCGAAGGTCGCCGATGGTCTCGAACAACGGCGAAACGATCAGGTCGGCGCGCGCATCCTCGTCCAGCGTGCCTCTCAGCAGCCCCGCCTCCTTCTGAAGCACGAGCACTTCGAGCAGATCGCTCACGTCCTCGGTATGAGAAATGATGTAATGACGGATTGCGGCAGGGCCGAAGCGGGCACGCAGGTCGAGCGCCGCTTCGAAGATCGCCAGTTCGCCGCAGGCGTGCTCGCTGTATTCGTGCCCCGGCACGCGCAGCACCCGGGGGTCGTTGAGCAGTTTCATCAGCCGATTACGCCGCGCCAGCTCGTCGAGGGCACTGTAGTCCTGCTCGATGCGCGCGACCTTCAGCAGTTCGGTGATCACCGACTCGTGCTTGTCGGAGCTCTGCCGAAGGTCGACGGTGGCGAGGTGGAAACCGAACACCTGAACGGCTCGCATCAGCGGATGCAGGCGCGTGCCGGCGATGATCGTTCCGTGATGCCGGCGCAGCGAGTCGTCGATGACGCGCAGCTCGGCAAGCAACTCCTCGGTGTCGTGATACGGATTCTGCGGCAGCACCGCGTGGCGCTGGGCGTGCGTGCCGGTGAGTTGGAACAGCGTGGCTGCAAGCCGGGCATAGGTGCCGATCAGGGCTCGCCGGTAGGGCTCGTCCTTGCGGTGCTCGCTCGGGTCGGGTGACGATTCGGCCAACGACTCCATCTCGGGCGTGACGCCCACCAGAAAAGCCGACATCGACAGCTCACCGCCCAGCGCATGGACTTCTCGAAGGTAGTGGCGCAGGGCCGTCTCGCACTGGCGAGCCAACGCATCGCGCAGCGTGTCGGCCGTGACGAACGGATTGCCGTCTCGATCGCCGCCGATCCAGTTGCCCATCCGAAAGAACGGCGCCACCTCGTGACCCTTGAGATGATGCTCGACCTCCGCGTACATCCGCGGGATCTCGTTGAGGAAGGTGGCGGTGTAGTAGCTCAGCGCATTTTCGATCTCGTCGCCGACCGAGAGCTTCGAGTAGCGCAGCATCCGCGTCTGCCAGAGCTGGGCGACGCGCGCGCGCAGTTGCACTTCGTTGACCGCCCACTCCCGATCGGTCACGAGCGACTCCCGCTCGGCGATCAATCCCGAGATCTCGCGCTCGGCGTCGAGAATCGCCTTGCGCTGCACTTCGGTCGGGTGGGCAGTGAGCACCGGGGAGACATACGCGTGCGCGAGCAGATCCGCCACGTCGACGGCCCGGATGTCGGCCTCGTGCAGTCGCTCGAACGTGAGGGCGAGAGATCCGTCACGCGGGCGACCCTGCCGGTCGTCGACCAGGCGTCGACAAAGGCGTTCGCGATCCTCGGCGATGTTGGCGAGGTGCGAAAAATAGCTGAACGCACGGATCACCGATACCGTCTGATCGTTGGAAAGATTCTTCAGCATCCGGTCCAGCGTCTTGCCGGCGTTGGCGTCGCGCTTGATCCGGTAGGCCACCGACAATTGTCGAACCCGCTCGATCAGTTCGTAGGCATCGCGCCCTTCCTGCTCGCGAATCACCTCGCCGAGGATGCGGCCGAGAAGCCGGATGTCCTGCATCAGAGATTGGTTCTTGTCGACGGCGTTGGAAGAAGTGGAGGTCGATTTCTTGGTGGCAGCGCGTGGCATGGGGCGATCGGCAGAAGAGGATTCGTCCGCATCGTATCAGCGTGCGTGTCGTTCGATTGCATTCGATTGATGGCTCGCGCGCTGACTCGAACGTCGTGCACCAAATTGTCTGCATCGGACCGCCAGGCAGTACGGCCTTGCACCGACCTGCGTCACCGTTGGCATGTCTTCGGTGCGTTTCGATCAGCGAAGCAGAAGCGTCGGAATCCTGGCCGATCGAAGCAGGTCGGACGTCTTGCTGCCGAGGAAAAGGTTGCGCAGCGGCGAATGACCGTACGCCCCCATGATCAGCATATCGATATCCTGATCCTGGACTGCCTTGGCGATGACGCGCTCGGCGTCGCCGGGGATCAGCGCTGCCGGCGCGTCGAAGCCGGCGGACTCGAGGGTTGTCCGCGCCCATTCGAGCTGCTTGGGCGCTTCCCGACCCTGCCTGCCGGACATCAACAGGTGGATCCGAAAGCCCTTGAAAAGCGGGCTCGCTGCGACCATCTCGACGCCTCTGCGGGTGACGACGCCGCCGTCGAACGCGATCATCACGCGATTCGGCTCGGTGAAGTATTCGGTGATGGTCAGGATCGGCTGATGCAATCGGCGAACGACATGCTCGACGTTGCGCCCGAGATCGCGTTGCGTTTGTTCGGCCGATTCGCCGCGCCGGCCGAGCACGAAAAGGCGAACGTGGCTCTCCTGCTCCGACAGGGTCTCGGCCAGGTTCCCGTGACGCTGCCGGACGTCCGGCGATTCGACGCCCGCAGCCACGGCCCGCACCCGCAGCCGGTCGAGGAAAAGCCGGCCGTGTTCGCGAGCCGATCTGCTTCTCGATTCGTCTTCTTCAGAAAGCGCGGTCAGCAGATGCTCTCTCGCATCGATGCCGATCGCACCGCTGTGATCCCTGCTGATGGCGGTCTCGGGGTGCCGGTCGAGGATGTGAAGCAGTTCGAGCGGTGCGTTCATCCGCTTGGCAGCCCAACTCGCGTAATCGGCGACGTAGTCGGCGAATCGCGACTGGTCGACACAGGCCAGCACCTTCTTCTCGTTGTTCATGTTCGTGTGTCTCAGTGGGTCGTGATCAGGTCATCGGCATCGACCTTGTCGTGCACGGCGAACTTGTCCACCATCGTGGCACTGGCCTCGTTCAGCCCGATCACCTCGACCTCGGTCCCTTCGCGACGGAACTTCAGTACGACCTTGTCCAGGGCGCTCACGGCGGTGATGTCCCAGAAGTGGGCCCGGCTCACGTCGATCCGCACCTTCTCGATGACTTCCTTGTAGTCGAAGGCGTTGACGAAGCGATCGGCGCTGGCGAAGAACACCTGTCCGAATACCGAGTACGTGCGCCTGCGACCCTGGTCCTCGGCGAGCGAACGAATGCTCAGGATCTGCCCGACCTTGTGGGAGAAGAAGAAGCCCGACAACAGGACGCCGGTCAGCACGCCCTTGGCGAGGTCATGGGTGATGACGGTGACCATCACCGTGGCGATCATGACGATGCTGGAACTCGACGGATACTCGCGCAGATTCCTGACCGATGCCCAGTTGAAGGTTCCGATCGACACCATGATCATCACGGCGACCAGCGCTGCCATCGGGATTCGACCGACCCAGTCGCCTAGGAACACGACCATCAACAGCAGAAAGATGCCTGCGGTAAATGTCGACAGGCGGCCGCGACCTCCCGACTTCACATTGATCACCGACTGACCGATCATCGCGCAACCTGCCATACCACCGATGAAACCGGACGCGATGTTGGCAACACCCTGGCCGACGCACTCGCGATTCTTGTCGCTCCTGGTGTCGGTCAGATCGTCCACGATCGTCGCCGTCATCAACGACTCGAGCAGACCGACGACCATCATGGTCAGCGAGTAGGGCAGGATGACGGCCAGCGTGTCGAGGTCGAGCGGAATGTCCGGAATGAGGAAGACTGGCAGACTGTCGGGCAATACACCCATGTCGCCGACGGTCCGGATGTCGAGGTCCATGAAGATTGCGACCGCGGTCAGTGCAACGATGGTGACTAGCGGCGAAGGGATCGCCTTCGTGATGTAGGGGAAACCATAGATGATCGCGAGACCCGCTGCCGTCATCGCGTAGACATGCCAGGTAACGTTGGTCAGTTCCGGCAGCTGGGCCATGAAGATCAGGATGGCAAGTGCATTGACGAAGCCGGTGACAACCGAGCGCGAGACGAAGCGCATCAGCGTTCCGAGGCGCAGCCAGCCGGCGACGATCTGCAGCAGGCCCGTCAGTACCGTTGCGGCGAGCAGATACTGCAGACCGTGATCCTTGACCAGCGTCACCATCAGAAGTGCCATTGCGCCAGTGGCGGCCGAGATCATGCCAGGGCGCCCGCCCACGAAAGCGATGACCACGGCAATGCAGAACGAGGCATAGAGCCCGACCTTGGGGTCGACGCCGGCGATGATCGAAAACGCAATGGCTTCCGGAATGAGTGCCAGCGCCACCACCAGGCCGGCGAGCAGATCATTGCGGACGTTGGCAAGCCAGTCCTGTTTGATGGATTGGATCAAGTTTCGTGTTCCGTTGACGTGCCCGGGCGTCCGGACAGCAGTGGGCGAAGGCACGCCGATGCAGGTGCACTGCCGAGGCAGGCGGAGACAGGCGGAGACAGGCGGAGACAGGAAGGACCGGCGCCCGGGTAGAGCGGGGACGATTGACGCAGAGACGATCAGACCTGTCGCGATGACGGAGTTCTGTGTTCAGGGTTCGCGGGTCTGAAGACTACATCGGGAGGATGTCCGGGCGGTTCGCAGAGCGTGACACTATACTTGGCGTGCGGCACTGCAGCAATGAACAGGCGGTTCGCCGCAACATCGCGCCATGCCGGCGGCCTGTTCGAAGGAATCGTGTCGGTTCGACGGCATTGCGTCAGTCACGATGCTCAGGATGCGTCGGCATTTTTCCAAAGCCAGGCCGACGTCAGCAACAGCAGCAGGGTCGCTGCCGCGTTGGTCCAGGCCAGCGCGTCCCATCCGCCCGTGTTGCCGGGACCCAGTGCGCGAACGAGAAGCGGCCCGGCGATCTGCCCGACCGCAAAAGCAGCCGTCAAGTTGGCCAGCAAAGGGGTCGGATTGGCGGGAATCCGTTCACGCGCCAACTGCAGCCCTGCCATCGGGGCGCCCATGAACGAGCCGCCACCCAGCACCGCGGAGAGGGCCAGCGCCCACACGGCCTGCGTGATCCGCGTCAGCGCCGTGCCGAGCGCCAACGTCGCCTGGGCCAGGGCCCAGACCCGTCTGCGCGGCCAATGGGCGAGCCATCTCGCTGCCGCGACGACGGAAAACGCGGCGGCCAACCCGAACAGGGGCCAGGTGAGTCCGAATACCAGAGGATCGGCGACTTGCCGCTGCGCCATCGCGGGCAGGAACGTCGCCGGCACGATGTAGCCGAACCCGAAGGTGCCGTAGCACAGGACGAGAGGACGATTCGATCTTCTTGTTTCCCGGGAAATCACCTGCGGCTCACCCTTTCCGATCGGCGACCTGCCAGGCCGTTCGATCACAGCCACTTTGCTGTCATCCTTCAACGCGAGCCTTGCGAACAGGGCTCCGGCGGCAGCCAGCGATCCCAGTTCCAGCCATAGCCATCGGGCAGGCTGCTGCCCGCCAAGCCAGGCAAGCGTGCCCGCAAGTGCGATGCCCAGTCCAACGCCGGTGTAGATCCAGGCGCCCAGATGCGGCGACCGGCGACGGGCCAGTTCTGCAAGACACCAACTGCTGGTGCAGACGAGCGCCC
>JBGSTN010000725.1:0-5101 GCA_041736455.1 Burkholderiaceae bacterium
ACTCCCACACCTGCGCCGACTCCCACACCTGCGCCGCCATCAACAACCACGCCGCCATCAACAACCACGCCGCCATCAACAACCACGCCGCCGCCGACAACTGCGCTGCCACCTCCGCCGAGGGGTTCGTCACTGCAAAGCGGGTATTCGACTACGACGTTGCAGTGTTCCGTCGAGCGCCCGATGAAATGGGAGCGCCCCTACTCGATCAACTACAACGGCGGCGTGTTGCGTCTGACACCCAACGGCGAAGCCGAGCAGACGATCGTCTGGCAAACCGCGAACGCATCGACCCAGCAGCATAGTGGTGGCGCAACGTTCAGTGCACCCACCACCGATGGACGGATTTCATGGATCACGGTGAGCAGCGCCGGGGCCTTGATCGGAGCCGGCGTGCATGGCGCGACGTCCGATCCCCGTTCGTATACGCAATGCGGCACGGCTCAGGACGGTCAGGTGCGCAGCGGCAACGAGACAGCCGACCTTCGCTGCCGTGCGGGCCTTTACAAGTTCCCTGACGGATCAGTCGGCTTGGGCCCGGAGGCGACCATCGAATGGACCTACAGCGACATGTCGATTGCGTATGACTTTTCTGCCTGGCCGTTCAAGTCCATCGCGGCGACATCCAACACGACGACGCCCAATGTGAGCCTGACGCCCCAGCAGAGTCCGCCAACAATCACAGCCGGGCCGACGGTCAATGGGCGCGCGACGTTGGCGTTTTCGATCGGAAGCGGTCTCGGTCCTAACTTCGTGATACAGGACCGGAAGATCATTCAATACGTCTACAAGACCACGGCGCCCGCCGTCGTGGTCGACAAACAGTGCGGCACGTTCTGACCCGCTTCCGCCAGCTTCCTCGAACTGCGGATCAGATTCGATGCGCAGTGCGGCAGGAGAGGCAGACGCGCCAACGACAGGTGGCGCGTCTGCCGGGCTCACCTGATCGCTTGCGCGCGCGGTACGCGGTTCACCTCGGAAGCGTTGTCGAACGCGTCCTTCAAGCGGGCGGCCGCCATCTGCACGGCATCGTCCGCTTCATCGACCACCGCGCCCATGCCGAAGAACTCGTGCGTCACCCCCTCGAAGGTTCTGGCTTCCACGTCGACGCCGGCAGCGCGCAGGCGATCGGCATAGGCGGTGCCCTCCGATAGCAAGGGATCGATCTCGGCTGTGATGACTGTCGCCGGCGCGAGCCCGGTGAGATTCGCATCGAGAATCGAGAAATAAGGGGCATTGCCGCCGCGTTGAGCAGGAAGATATTTCTGGTAGAACCACGGTAGCGCTGCAGTGTTCAATGGCGCCGACGTGCGGTGCTCGCGCTCGGATTTCGTCGTACCGACTGCTGCATCGGTCACGGGATACACCAGCACCTGGTGAACGGGTTGGCTCTCGCCTTCATCACGGGCGCGCAGCGCGATGGCACCGGCCATGTTGCCTCCTGCACTCTCGCCGACAACGGCTGCGCGTCGCGGATCGGCTCCCAGTATGGGCGAATTGGCGAGTGTCCAGCGCCATGCCGCCCAGGTGTCTTCGTGCGCGGATGGGAATGTGTGCTCGGGCGCCTGCCGATAGTGCGTCGACACGACGATTGCACCCGTGGCGTCGACCAACGCGCGGGGCGTGGCGTCATAGACGTCGAGATCGGCGATCACCCAACCGCCGCCATGGATGTAGAGGATGATCGGCAACGAATCCTGAGGCGTCGCGACAGTGCCAGTGGAAACATCCGCGACCGGCCAATAGATTCGTACGGGGATGCGACCGCCAGGGCCGGTGATCGTCCGATCCTCGACCCGTCCGACTGCGACCGGGTTCGGCGTCTTGCCCTGCTTCCTGAGCACTTCCTTCACGGCATCGGCAGGCGTGGGCTGACTGCGGGCCTGCTCGACGGAAAGCGTGGCGATCGGCTTTGCGCCCAGTGCCGACAGTTCATCGAGGACCTGCTTCATCTGAGGGTTCGGCCCGGCCGCCAGCGTTGCTGGTGAAACCGCTTCGGTGACGGTCTGCTGCGCAGGCGTGGATGAGCAGGCGGCTACGGAGAGGCACGCGGCCAGCATCAGCACGGTTCGGATCAGTCCTGGATCTTTCATGTTGGGTCCCTCGAAGAATGGACGTTGCACAGGCGCAATGCGCGAATGACGCTCACGCGAATGTGCCGACCGTTCGCGATGCCAGTGCGTCGCACCCCGGCAACGATGCCATCCGAGCAATGGAGCGAAACAAGCCGCGCGGTGGAAATCACCGCACGACGTCGATCAATGTCGAGGCAGATCCTTCTTCGTCTTGTTGCGGCTCCTGAATCCCCAGATGAGGACGGCGACGAAAGTGACGACGATGAGAAAGATGAGCAGTGAAGCGGTGTCCATGGCATGTCCCTGAAAGTGTTTCGCCCAGCAGGCAGAAGCGCCGAATCATCGGACTCTTCGAATCGTCAGACCAGCATTGAATCGAGTTCGAGAAATTGCAAGCTGCGTGCCCGGGCGCCTATGGTCAGGATGACCAGAAGGCGAAAGGGCTCGTGTCTTCGCTCGGTCATTCCGTCGTTGCTTCGCGCACCGAATCGTTCGTCCGCTACCTGCGGGAATGTCACTTGCCGACCTTTCCTGTCTCGTCGAAGGACGCGCGTCGATACGGCCATGTACGACACCCTGATTTCCGAATTGACGAACCAGACCGGGTTGCCCGCCGGCGTCGTGCTGTTCAGATTTCTCGGCGTGATGTTCCTCTGCGGACTCATCGGCTACGAGCGCGAGCGCCACAAGGCGCCTGCGGGTCTGCGGACGAACATGCTCGTGGGACTTGCAGCGACCGCCTTCGCGCTGACGACGATGGAGTTCGTTGGCGATCTCGGGGCGGATGGCCGATCCAACGAGGCGGTACGAATGGATCCGATACGACTCATCGAAGCAGTCACGAGCGGCGTGGCGTTTCTTGCGGCGGGCATGATCGTCTACTCGAAAGGGGAAGTCACCGGACTCACGACGGGTGCGAGCATGTGGCTATCGGCTGCAATCGGTGCGTCCGTCGGCCTGGGACACTGGTTGATCGCACTCACCGCGACGATCTGCGGGCTCGTGATCCTCAGGCTGCTGAAGCCGCTCGAATGATTTCGTCGCGCGCGGGCCGCGCGTCGACCAGCGACGAATCCGGCCGCATCGCTTCCCGATGAATCGACGCGGGTCCGGTTCTTGCGCGATCACAGGGAGCACGTTCAATTGCAATGTGCAATGACAAGCGAGGATGGACATGAATCAAGCGACGAGTCACAAGGCCGAACTTTCGTCGGCCCAGAAGCTGCATACGAAACTGATCGATGCCATTCATGGCTACGACGAAGCGATCGAGCACGCCGAGGCCGATGTGAAGGGGGATCTGGTGGCGATGAAGCAGCGGCATACCAGTCATGCGGACGAACTCGCGACTGCAATTCGCGCGCATGACGGCGAGACATCGACGCAAGGCTCCTGGATGTCGACTGTTCAGGAAGCGGTGATGAACGTACGCGCATGGCTCACCGGTATCGACGACGGTGTATTGCCGGCAGTGGTGCGCGGCGAACGTACTCTGCTGGAACAGTACGACACGGCGATCAGCGATACGGCCGAGATGGTCAGCCTGAATACGATCCTGCGAAATCAGCGGGCGGATGTGGAAACCGCCGTCAGGTCGCTCGAGGCGCGCGCTGCCTGAACGAACGAGTGAACGAAGAAATGAAGAAAGACCCGGCCACGATGCAAGTCGTGCCGGGTCTTTCTTCGAGGGCGGCCATCGAAGATCGACGACCACCCTTGTCTGCGTTTACTGCGGCGACTCTGTACGCCAATCCTGACGAGCCCTTTCGGCGGACAATGTGAGAACGACCGAGTCGTCCTCGACCGTGTCGACCCATTCCAGCGGAATCCAATGATGCTTGCCATCGGCTGAATCGGACTTGCTGAGCTTGATGGTGTCGGTGCCATCCAAGTGATCAACGGTTCCGACTTCCTCCTTGTCCGATCCGACAACAGGCATGTGGGGCTGGATACTTGAACTATCGATCATCGGGTTCTCCTTCTATAGGTGAGCCGGGAAGGTGCAAGGATTGTGCCCAGTTGCTCCGGAAGATTCATGGATGCCTGTCTAGAACGGAGCGTCGTTCTTGCGGGTCGCGTCGGCAATTTCGATCACGGTGGGCAAGCGCAGCACCTCGATATGACGAGCACTCATCCGTATCAGGCCCAGTGCCTGGAAGGCGCTCAGCCATCCATCCATCGGCCAGACATCCCAACGTCGACGAAAGAGCGTTGCGTTTCGAACGATGTCGGCGAAGTGTTGCAATGGTGGATCGATCACCGGATGGTATTGATGAAACGCGCAGGCGCCGCCGGCGAAGATCAGCGGAATCCCGGCCTTGCCGGCGCGGAAGGACAGATCGGTGTCTTCGGCGCCGTAACCATCGTACGCTTCGTCGAAGCCACCGAGCGCTTCGAACTGCAACCGGTCGATCGCGAACACGAGTGACCAGAACAGTCCGCGGTTCACTTCGATGCGATAGCCATGCTTCGGGAAGCGGCGCACCGGGTGTTCCACACCCTGCGCGAGCAGACTCGACTCCGACCATTGCCCATGCAGCGCGAATCCGCGGGGCAGATATCTCACTGGCGCGCAGATGAGCCCTGTGACTTGATTCGACACCTCGTCGAGCAATCCCAGCAGGCCGGTCGATGGAATGCAGTCGACGTCGAGAAAGACCAGTTTGTCGGTCGTCGCGTGGCTGGCGGCGAGATTGCGCGCCGCGGCCAGAGGTAGTCCCGAGGCTGGCCAATGGATATGCCGGACAGGAAGATCCGAGACATCGATTTCCGCCTTCACTTTCCCCATGTCGGCGATCACGAGATGGTCTGGCCGCACATGGCTGCTGCGAACGCCCTCGATCAGCTTTTCGAGGTGTGACGTGCGATCCTTCACGATCGTCAGAACGGTAAGACTCATCGGGTCATGCAGTCGGGACTTCGGATCGCCAGTTCCGTCAGCCATTGTGCAGCGACCTGCGGACCCTCGTCGATGTGCAATCGCGCACGCTTGTCCGCAGGAAGCGCCTGCGCTCTCCGCAGCAGCG
>JBGSTN010000788.1:0-1693 GCA_041736455.1 Burkholderiaceae bacterium
TTGCGCAGCGCCTCCTCGGCGCTGCTCAGCAACGACTTTCCGGATTCCGTGATCGCATCGAGATCGGTGCGTCCTTCGGCGATGACTGGCCACGGTTCGCCGGGTGGCGCCTTGTCGAGCGGCCGCCCCGGGTTTCCTGACGTTTCCAGGTCGATCCATGCGAGACCGGTAACGAGATTGCGATTGATGACCGCGACCGTGTTCTCGCTCACCGGCTTGCTCTTGCCGACGCTGAGCAGCACCTTGACCTGATTGATGTTCTCGCGGGTGATCGAGAAGTCTTCGACGCGACCGACCTTCACGCCGCGCATGTTGATGTCGCTGCCGACCTGCAGGCCCAGCAGCGACTGCCGCTCGAAGTAGACCGTGTAGTTCCTGAAGGCGTCGGCCGTGCCGGCCCCCGAGAGCCAGACCAGGACAGCGACAGCCGCGCCGAGTAGCGCAAGCACGATGGCGCCGATCAGGGTGTAACGTGCTTCGGGTTCCATCGAAGGTCCTCGGTTGATTGGCCTCGCTCGGCAAAGTATTCGCGTATCCAGGGATCGTCGACCGCCATCACTTCGTCGAGCGTGCCATCGGCGATCGCTCGACCACCGCCGAGCACGATCACACGTTCGGCGATGCCGTGCAACGAATCGAGGTCATGCGTCACCATCAGCACCGCGATACCGAGGTCGTCGCACAGGAACTCGAGCAATCGATCGAAGGCGCGGGCAGTGATCGGATCGAGCCCCGAGGTCGGTTCATCGAGGAACAGGACCTCGGGTTCGAGGGCGAGCGCCCGTGCGAGTGCCGCGCGCTTCTTCATGCCGCCCGACAACTCACTGGGCATCTTGCGCCCGACCGAGGGTTCGAGGCCCGCCTGCGACAGCCGCAGATTCACCAGTGGCCAGAGCAGGTCGTCCGGCACGTTCCCATGTTCGATCAGGGGCGCGGCGACGTTGTGCGCCACCGTGAGCGAGGAGAACAGTGCACCTTCCTGGTACATCACGCCGATGCGCTTCTGCGACGCGGCGACTTCCCGCGCATGGGCCGTCCACATGTCGGTACCCAGCAACCGCACGTGACCGGAGTCCGGACGCAGCAGGCCGACGATCTGCCGCAGCAAGACCGACTTTCCCGTGCCGCTGCTGCCGATCAGGGCAACCAGTTCACCGCGACCGATCGCGAAGCTCACGCCGTCATGGATCACCTGTTCACCGAAGCGCGTGCGGATCTCCTCGACCTCGATCAATGGATCCGCCACGGCGTGCAGGCCGGCGCCGCTCACAGGGAGAATGCCTGAAAGACGATCGCGAACACCGCGTCGATCAGCACCACGGTGACGATGCACTGGACGACCGTGGAAGTCGTGTTGATCCCGATCGAACGCGTGTCGCGGCTGACCGTGAATCCCATCGAACAACCGATGATGGCGATCACGATCGCGAATGCCGGCGCCTTGAGCAGCCCGATCAATGTATGGCGCAAGGCCACGGCCGATTGCACGCGCTCGATGAACGTATCCGGCGTGATGTCCAGCAGCAGGTTGCAGATCAGCGCGGCACCGGCCAGCGCCGTCACGCTGCCGACGAACACGAGCAGCGGCAGCATGATGACCAGTGCGAGCACGCGTGGCAGCAGCAGCACCTGCATCGGCGACAGTCCCATCGTGCTGATCGCGTCGATTTCCTGCGTCAGCTTCATCGTGCCG
>JBGSTN010000810.1:0-7255 GCA_041736455.1 Burkholderiaceae bacterium
TCGATATCGAGCACGATGCGTGGATATGCCCGGTGAAATCTGGCCACCAGCGGCGCCAGCAAGTGGGTGGCCAGCACCGGTGGCGCGAGGATGCGCAGCACGCCTGCCAACTCGGTGGTGCGGGCGCTGACGAGCGCATCCGCGTCGTCCACATCCATCAGGATCTGGCGTACACGCGACAAATAGGCATCACCGGCTTCGGTGAGCGACATCCGTCGCGTCGTCCGGTGCAGCAGGCGTGTGCCCAGGTGCTCTTCGAGATCGGCCACCAGGCGTGTGACGACGGCAGGCGACATGTCCAGGGCGCGTGCGGCTGCGGCAAAGCCACCTTCGTCGATCACGCGCTGGAACACACGCAGGGATTGGAGTCTGTCCATGGATTTCGCCTGGTCGGAGTTGGAACGCTGGGATCCTCATTATTGTTCAAACAGAAATAGAACATCGACAATCCCCCTGTTTTTTTGATGACTACGAAACTATACAGTTCATCCATCGCAGCGCAGAACCCAACAGGTCCGGTGCTTCGACCCCGGGGGAAACCCCTAACGAGCCTTCTGCACTGTTTCTTCGTCGTCATCGAAAGGAGTTCACATGAAACGCCAAGCCATTTCCACCATCGTCCTCGCCGTCGCTGCGCTGACCGCCGGCCACGCCATCGCCCAGGACGCCACCCCCAAGAGCCGCGAGCAAGTCCGCGCCGAACTGATCGAAGCCACCCGCACCGGCGAACTCGTGGGTGAGGCCGAAACCGGTCGCAAGCTCAATCAGATGTTCCCGGGCAGGTATCCGGCTTCGTCCGCCGTGGCCGATGCCAAGACCCGTGCCGAAGTGAAAGCCGAACTGGCCGAGGCTGCACGCAGCGGCGACTTGGCGGTAGCCGGCGAGTACAGTCCGGCAATTGACTCGTCGTCGGCGAGTGGGAACGCGAGTGGCACCGGCAGGGCTGAAGGCAAGACCCGCGAACAGGTCCGTGCCGAATTGAGGGAAGCCAATCGCAACGGCAGCCTGATCGTCGGCGACATGGGCAACCAGCGCAATGCCCTGAACCCTGCCCTCTACCCCGCCACGATGGTCAACTGAACGTTCGTGTCCGGCAGCCGAGGCCCGGTGATCGAAAGGTCGCCGGGCCTTCTTTCTTCCAGTGCGCCCGGCAGGGCGTGCACGTGTTTCCGGGCCGATCGCAGGGTCGCGCAATGCAGGTCCGGACATGAACGGATTGCACCGACCCGAATGCCCGAGGGTCGTTCACATCCCGTCCTCGGCGATCCGCTTCAATTTCGCGAGCCTGCGCGCCGACGGCGCCGCATAGTGCCCGATCCAGCGATCGTGGATCCACTGGATCGGCAGCGCGTTCAAGTGGTTCCAGCGTTCGCGGCCCTCACGCCGGACAATCACCAGATCCGCCTCTTCGAGTACCCGCAGGTGTTGCATCACCGTGCAACGGTCGGCGTCGGGGAACGCTTCGCACAACGCGCCGGTGGTCAGAGGCCGGTCGCGCAACCGATCGAGGAGTTCGCGTCGGCGGTGATGGCCCAGCGCCTTGAAGATGCGGTCCTCACGTACTGCCGCTTCAGCGGCTGCTTCGCCCAGACCAGGATCGACGATGTTTGACATGTTATAAAATCATAACATATAGTCGGTTCAGCGCCGCCCTGCGACGCGCCCCCCAAACCGACGAGGAGATACCGATGAGCACCACACCCGACGGCATGGCCCTGAAGTTCCGCGTAGCGGGCCGTATTGCCAAACCGGTCCATGAAGTCTTCGAAGCGGTCGTCGACCCGACGAAGCTGTCCGCCTTTTTCACGACCGGCGGTGCCAAGGGACGACTCGAGCCCGGTGCGACAGTCACCTGGGATTTCCATGACTTTCCGGGTGCGTTCCCGGTCCATGTGATTGCGGTCGAGCAGGACAGGCGCATCGAACTGCGCTGGGGGGCCACCGACGATGCGCCCGAAGGCGAACCCGAACAACCTCATGACACGACGGTGACGATCACTTTCGAAGCGTTGGAGGACGGCCGTACCCTGGTCGAGATCGCCGAGGAAGGCTGGCGCTTCACGCCGAAGGGGTTGCGTGCGTCCTACGGCAATTCACAGGGGTGGACGGGCATGCTGTGCGCGATGAAAGTATGGCTCGAACACGGCATCAACTTGCGGGATGGCTTCTACCGATGACGCGCAGTCACGCGCGCGCTCACCAGCATCCACGTCGTCCGTGCCAGGGTTGGGGATCGTCGCCTCACGCGCGCGGGCGCGTCCTTCGGCCGGCGCCCGGCCCGCCGTCACAATGCTTTACCGAGCGGATGACCGCGATCCCCGATCGGTGCGTATCGTCACCTTCCGGCTCTGGCGGGTCGTGCTACGCTTACCTTTGTAACAGTGCTGTTCGATTGTGATGCCGGATCTCGGGGAAAGCATCCACCTTCAAGGACACAGGATCGATGAGAAGAATGACTCGACGGGGGAAACGATCGAGTAGCGTGCCCATTCGTCTGGCGTTGGCGACGGCCGCTTTGCCGATCATGTGGCTTGGAAGCGGGTGCACGGCGATCGACGGCGTCCGAAACCAGATTTCGGAGCGGTTCTCCGGAAACGACGCTGCCGTGCAGGGTGCGGCCGACAAAGGCGCCGGGCAACAGTCGCTCAACGCCGCGACACAGCCCCCCGCGACAAGACCCGCCGCGACACAACCCGTCAAGGTCGAAGCCCCGTCGCTGCTGATGCAGATCGAGCAACGGCTTGCCGAACTGGGCTACAACCCGGGGCCGGTAGACGGTCGGGCGACCGCGCGCACCGAAGCGGCGATCCAGGATTTCCAGTTGGACAATGACCTGAAGATCGACGGCAAGCCGACTGAATCACTGCTCAAGTCCTTGCGAATGGCGAACAAGAAATCTTCCTGATCCTCCTGCACCGGTGCCGCTCACATGAGCCTTTCTCGCAGAGCCTATCGATGGCTCGGCACTTCGGTGCTCGGCATCGCCGCGCTCGTCGGCGTCCTGCTGTCGGCCACCTATTTTTACATCGAATCTGACGGTTTTCGCCAGAACCTGTCGAAACAATTGTCGACTCTCAGTGGGCAAGGCATCGAGTTCGGTGACGCGTTCGTCCTGCGCACGTTGCTGCCGTCACCGACGATCGCCTTGCCGAATGCCAGGCTGCTGTCCAGTCAGCGCGGCGTGCGCCGCGCTCGCATCGAAGGTTTGGAGATAACGCTTTCTCCCGGAATGCTGCTCAGCAGTGGCCGCAGGGGGGAGATCTCGCTGTCGGCCGATCGACTCAGTGTGATCGCCGACGGGACGGACGTCGATGCCGGCGAAGTCGCCAGTGATGCGGATGCATCCGTGACGTCGGTGTCCGAGGTCGTGGCAGCGCCTGACCTGGTCGAGCTACTGGCTCCGGTGCTCGACGGAATGGCCTCCCGGCAGGTCAATGTCACCATCGGTGCATTGGACCTGATCGTTCGCGATGCGCAGGAGGGCAGTTCGCGCTACGCGTTGAGCGACGTGGCCATCCACGGAGTCGGCGAACAGATCGTTCTCGAAGGCACGCATCATGGCGCCGGCGACGAGTCGCATCGCGCCCGCCTCGTCGTCAGCGAACTGGTGCGCGACCGTACGCCGACGCGCGAACGCATCACGGGACGAATCAATCTGGATGTATCCAGGCTTGCCGAAGCCGCCGCAACCTGGCAATTCGCGGCGGCCTTGCAGGTCGAGCCCCACGCCATCACCTTGCCGGATTTCGATCTCAAGTCGACCGTCGCATGGCTGCGTGGCCAGGTGAAGGTACAAAGTGAAGCGGGCACGCAGCGGCTGGAAGCCGACCTCGAATTGCGTCGGCTCGAGATGGCTGGCCTGATGACGGCCTCCACCGCTGACGAACCAGCTCCCGAGAAGATGCCTGGACGCGTGTTCACGCCGAACGCTCCAGCCTTCACGCTGCCCGCGAGCCTGCAGGCCGAAGTGCGGTTGCGGCTTGGTGCGGTCCGCATGGGCGGTGTCCCGCTGGCCAGCGGACAGATGCGGCTGACCGTCGACGCAGGGAAGGCCAACCTGGTCAGCGACGGCCTGACGATTCTCGGTGGGCCGAGCGAAATCCAGATCGATCTGGACAACACGTCGCCGACCCGTTATGCGCTGCGACTTCGTCTCGAAGCGACAGCCATGCAACTCGCTCGCCTGCGTGCAGGAATCGACCAGGAGGCGTTCATCAGTCAGGGTGAAGCCGATCTGCTCGTTGCGCTCAAGGGAGCAGGCGCGTCGTCGGCGGAGATTGCCGGGGCGCTCAACGGCTATGTGCTCGGCGCGGTCAATGATGCCGAGATCAACCAGAAATACTCGACACTCATCGACCGTGGCCTGGTGAGCTGGGCGCGTCAGCGCTTCTCGCTGACCACGGCCGCGCCCACGCTCAAGGGGCCTGGCCAGCCGCCCGTGGAACCAGACGCCTCGGGCTTGAGCGATGCCCTTCGCGTTCGATGCGGCGCCTTGCGCCTGTACATCAACAACGGACGTGCCGAAGCGAGCAACGGCCTGGTCCTCGAACTTCCGGACAACACCTTGTACAGCTCGGGCTATGTCGATCTGGCTGCCGAGGATGTCGCATTCGCCTTTCGCACCAGGAGCCGCAGCCTGTTCGACTGGAGCGTGATCTCGATCATCAAGTACGTCGAGGTCAGTGGTTCGCTCGCCAATCCCACGGTCAGGCTCAACGCGATGGAGTTGGCCAAGCAGGGGCTGCTCAGCGCCTCTTCGGTGGCGTGGGGACCATTGCCGTCATTGGTCTACTCGCTCGCCGAATCGGGTGTGCAGAACAGCATGAGTCGCGAATGCGACGTGTCGCTGCGCCGGTGAGGCGACACGTCGAGTAACTTTTCAAGCGGTGGCGACCCGACTACACTGCTGTAGCCGACACTGCGCGACTTGTTCGCATGGGCAGCCCGGTGACACTTCAATAGAAATGCAATCCGGAGGCGCCGCATGATGCAAACCTTTCATCGCGCTGGTCTTGCAGGACTCGTCGGTAACGGGTTGGTCCAGGGGTCATGGAACTTCACGCACGACACGAGCGAAAATGTCACGCCCTATGGCGCCGGAAAGCTCAACCTGACACCGACGGGAACGGACACCTCGGGAACTGACACCTCGGGAACGTTCATTTCTAGCGATACCGACCGGGGGTACGGTTTCGATCACGGCGCCGAATTCAGCCTCACCGGTGGCATCGATTCGACAGGATCGCATCTGCATGGAGACTATGGCATCGCGCGTACCGATGGCGCGTTGATCGCGACCGGTGCGGGTGTCTACGAAGTCTGGAAGGCGGGGAATGCGACATCGATCCGCATGACATGCGCGTCGAGTACGGGTTCACGTTCGTGAATTCCACCTTGCTGTTGTTCGCCATTGTTGCGATGGTCTTGTTCATTCTGTACTCGGCCCGGGCGAGAGCCACCGACTTGAAGCCGGACGATCCGAGGTTCTTCAAGGAGGCCCATTCACTCGGTCAATTGATGCACGCATCGAAAAGCGAGCCATTGCACATCCTGTTTGTGCACGGAATGCATGCGGAAGGTCCCGGTGCCGCCCGTGCGCTGGCCAAAGCGATTTGCGAAGAGGTTCGCTGTTCCTTGGCCGACGTCACCCCGACGCGTCATTTCCTCGACCTGGACGATTGGCCGAAAGCAGCCAAGTTGTACGGCAAACCGATCTGGAACGACGAAAAAGAATGGAAGGCCAGTCGACCCTTCGTCGATCGGTATGAGATCAGACGCGAGTGTGCGCCTTCGGTGGTCCTCGACGAAGTCAACTGGTGGCCCTTGCTGTTTCCGATCAAGTATCGTGCTCTCGTTGCCCCGGAATCGAAATTGTCGGGCGTCGACGTGGCTCACCTGGACCTGTGTCACAGGAATGATCCACCCTACTTCGACTGGCTGGGGAAAGAAGGCTACGAAGAAGCGAAGCGAGGACCGCGCGGGTCCTCCGGGGGCACTTTGATCAATGCCTTCCTCAAGCGGGAAATGATCAACTGGGGGTTTTCGGACGCGGTCATGGCGGTGGGACCGATGCGAACCTACTTTCGACGAGCCATCGATCGTGCGTTCGCGTACGCCGCGGAACCTGTCGACGGTAGGGCAATCCATGAGCAGACGGTATGCGTCGTCGCCGAAAGTCTCGGAAGCTTCGTGGTGCTGGACGCCGGTACCAACCCGCTCGACGATTCGAGGCACGCGAAAGAGCTTCTCGATCGAACGGCATACCTTTACTTCTTCGCGAATCAATTCGCCCTGCTCGAACTCGGCCGCATCTCCGGTCTTCGCGACGACGGCCAACGAGGGATTCTCCCGCCTGATACCGAGAAGTCGCCTCTGGACATGCTCCGGGATTGGGCCGAGCGCGGCGCGAATGTCAAAGGCCTGCTCGACAACGTGCCCAAGGCGCGTCAGGTGGTGGCGTTCAACGATCCAAGCGACGTTCTCACGTTTAATGTGCCGCCCTTGCACCTGACCGGCGAGACGCCGATAGCGTCGGTCTACAACGTCTCGGTGCGCAATGCATTCAACTGGTTCGGTCTCTTCACCAACCCGGTCAAGGCCCACACCGGGCACAGCCAGAACGCGGCGGTTCTACAGTGGCTGCTGTCGAGCCGGTCGCAGGAGGCCGACCGGACTTCGTAGCCGAGGCGTACCGCAGCCCTCTCGCGATCAGGGGTTCAGCTACGGCAGACCGATCTCGAATCCGCTCCCCGTCCATTGACGTTGGCCGCCTGATCCTGAACCGAAGATCGCCTTGGCTTCCGTTCGAAGCGCTGATTCTTCGAAGCCGGACGTTTGGCTGCCTGCGACGACCCGTCGAGGATAAGGATGGCGTCGAACGCTAGCCTACCTCGACCATTCGACGACCAGCGGGCAATGGTCGGATACGGCGAGCAGGGGCTCCGGATGGGTTGGCGGACTTGCCGGTTTCGAGAAACCGAATTGGCCGATCGGCACCTTGATGGCCGAAACCTCGGCGGCTGCGAGTCTTTCAGACACCAGCATGTGGTCCAGGCCGATCGGGTTGCGGCATCCCAACCCGTCACGGGCTGAAAGCAGCCTCGACTCCTCTGGCAGCAGGCGCCGGGTCGTCGACGCTTCGCAAGCGGATCGGAGTCGCTCGTCGCCGGCGCAACCGACGGCCACGAGGCGCGCCTTGCTCTCGGGTGGTTCACCATCGTCGATCTCGCGCAGCAGGTTGCGACTGGTCACGCCG
>JBGSTN010000842.1:0-2357 GCA_041736455.1 Burkholderiaceae bacterium
CCGTCCATCAGCGCGAGCAGGTCGTGGGCGAGGGCAGCCTGTTGTCCCGAACGGGGTGTGCCCGCATCCCGGAATCGCGTCGCGCCGAAGCCGCGCAACCATGGCACGATCACGTCGCAACCCATCGCGGCGATCGTCGGCGCCACCTCGTCGTAACAACGCACGTCATAAGGAAAGCCGTGCAGCAGAATGACAGGGCGCGCGCCGATATCACCATGGCGTTCGAAGGCGATATCGAGGAACTCGGTGACGACGATCTGCGTGCGCATGGTCAGGCGCCGCCGATCGGGCCACCGATCGCCGGCAGGTCGACGAAGTTCGCCGGCCGCTTCTCCGCGTTCGCTCGCATCGCTTCACCGATTTCTTCATGACTGAGAAAGCTCGCGTTCCAGAGCGCCACGTAGTCGAGCGTGGCCGCTGTCGGATTGTCTCGAGCGTGCGTGATGATTCTCTTGCATCCATGGACGGCCAGCGGCGCCTTGCCGGCGATCGTGGCCGCGATCTTCATCACCTCGCTGAGCATGGTGGCCTGGTCGGCATAGACGGCGTTGACGAGGCCGAAGGCCCTTGCTTCGCTCGCGGCCATCGCGCGACCGGTGTAGGAAAGTTCGCGCACGATCCCTTCGGGAATCAATTTGACCAGGCGTGGAAACGTGCCGACGTCGGCGGTCATGCCGATATTGGTCTCGAAGATCGAGAAGTAGGCGTCGTCGGTCGCATAGCGCATGCAGCAGGCCGTGGCGAGGTCGACTCCCCCGCCGAGACATCCGCCCTGGATCGCTGCGATCACCGGTATCCGGCACTGTTCGAGCGCAGTGAACGTCTGCTGCATGGCGGCGACCCGGGACAGGAAATCCGCCCCGCTGGCAATGCGGCGCGCCCGCTGGGTGGCCGCATCGCCGGATGCGAGTCGGCTCGCTTCAGCGCTGAACATGTTGACGTCGATCCCGCTCGAGAAATGTGGACCGGTCGACGAGATCACGATGACGCGGGCGAGCGACCGCGCATCGATGTCGCGGACTGCGCGGGGCAGTTCTTCCCAGAACTCGCGGATCATCGAATTCCGTTTCTCGGGACGATTGAGCACGAGATGGGCAATGCGGCCCGCGATACTCAGCTCGAAACAGGTGTACGTCATGATGCAGTCTCCGGGACGCGTCGACCCGCGTCGATTGTCAGCTTGGTGGCCAGTCCGATTCCGCGATTTCTCTTCTGTTCGAATGACATCGAGGCCCCGCGATACTGCGGCGCCTCGTATCAGCGTTGCACGTTCTGGCGGGCGCCCTGGGCAAAGGCCTGCGACGCAACCGGGTCATCGGCAAGGTTCGGGATGGCGCTCGGTTGCCGTACACCGCGCTGAACGGCATCACGCGCGCGGATCGCATCACGCCAGCGCTTGAGATGGGGCAGATCCTCGACACTGACGCCGGACCATTTGTACGTGCGCACCCAGCACCAGTTGGCGATGTCGGCGATCGAGTAATCGTCGGCCAGCCATTCGCTCGTCGCCAGCCGCGTATCCAGCACTTCGAACAACCGTCGCGATTCGTTCTGGAACCGGTCGATCGCCGGCTGGATCCTTTCGGGCAGGTAGCGGTAGAACACGTTCGCATTGCCCATCATGGGGCCGATGCCGCTCATCTGGAACATCAGCCACTGCATGACGCGGGCCTTGCCCGGCGCATCGGCAGGCATCAGCCGGCCCGTCTTCTCCGCAAGGTAGACCATGATCGCTCCCGACTCGAAGATCACGAGATCGTCGGCGTCGGTGTCCCGGATCACTGGAATGCGCCCGTTCGGATTCATCGCGAGGAACTCGGGACGCTTCTGCTGCTGCTCACGCAGGTCGACCGCATGAACGCGGTAAGGCAGACCGAGTTCCTCGAGAGTCACGGACACCTTGTAGCCATTCGGTGTCGGCGCTGTATAGAGTTCGATCATTCGGGGCCGTTACGGAGGCGGTGATCAGCCGGGACGCTGATCGAAGAAACGTGCAACGGCCGCTTCGTGTTCGGGCGTCGCATGGGCGAGCGCCTGCAGGCTTGCCGACAACTGCAGCGTCTCTTCGAGGCGACCTGTCTGGGCCTGGCGCATCAGGCGCTTGGCCATGCGCAGCGCAGGCGCGGGATTGGCCGCAATGCGGCGTGCAAGGTCGCGCGCCGTCGTCATCAGATCATCGTGAGGCACGACCTGCATGACGAGCCCGATCGCCAGTGCTTTCTGTGCGTCGATCATCTCCCCGGTGAACGACATTTCTGCCGCGCGCTGATAGCCGACCGCGCGCTGCAGCAGCCAAGCCCCGCCATCGCCGGGGATGATGCCCAGCTTGACGAAACTCTCGGCGAATCGCGCCCGGT
>JBGSTN010000863.1:0-6646 GCA_041736455.1 Burkholderiaceae bacterium
ATCGCCGCCGCGAAATGCACCGCATGCTGGCCGGTACCGCTCGCCACCTCGAGCACCCGGCCCGCCGCCGGCAGTATCCCGGAAAGCGCCGCGAGGATAGGCTCGCGGTTCCGTTCGGCAGCGGGGCTGAATCGCAGCGCGGGCTTCAATCAGTAGATTGCGACAGGATTGATCGACGCCTGGACCGATCCGCGGATGCGCGGCTGGCCGAGCACGAACATGAATTCGCGCACGTTATCCTTGACCAGCGGGCCCGTGTTCATGGTTTCCAGAATATAGATGCCGTGGTTCTTCAGCAGGATCACGTGCCCGTAGAAAGGCCGACCTTCCTTCTCCGGCGGCACGGGCTCCAGGCCCCAAGTGTCCGCACCGACCGCCATCACGTTCTTGCTGGCCAGCCAGGCTGCTCCGCCCTCACCCAGGCCGGGCTCGGTACCACCCCAGGCTTTCGGATCGGCAGTCAACTTGGCATCGGTCCAGCCGGTGTGAAAGAGCACCACATCGCCTTCACGGATTTCGACACCCTGGGCCTGGGCGGCCGCCTGGATTTCTTTCTCGTTGAAGAACTGACCGGCGTCGAGAAACGGCTTGCCCATGTGCTTGGCCATGTCGATCAGGACACCCCGGCCGACGAGTGGCGGCACGTTGTGCGCACCGAGTTTTTTCAGACCGGTGATCGAGGCGAAATCCTTGTCCTCGTTGCAGTTGTAGTACATGCCTTTTTCACCGAGATGCCCCAGGCCGTCCAGTTGCGAACCGATACCGACCCACATCTGCAGGATGTCGTCGTTGTAGCTGCCGTCGTAGCCGAACAGTCGCCCGCCGCCCTGCTGGCCGGGCTGGACGACCTGCATCGACAGCGTGCGGGGAGGAAACGCGGGCGTGGCACTGTCGATCACGATGCCCAGCGGCTGTGTCTTGCCCAGCTTCACCAATGCCAGCGCTGCCTTGGTACGTTCGGGCGACACCAGGTTGGCCGAGCCTATCTCGTCGTTGGCACCCCATTTCGATGGTTTGCAGTCGGCTTTGGCGGTGCTCTGGGCCAGCGCCGGCACGGTTGCCATCGATAGCGCGGCGGCCGCAATGGCCGAAAGCAGAAAGGAATGTCGCATGACAGGTCTCCAGGGTCGTTTTGTGTTGAGTCGTGTTGTGATCGGTTGCGAGGCCGCCGCAGCGTCGATACCAGACGCACGCAGAAGACAGCCGGGGTATGTTGCTTGATTCATGGCGACACGACAAGTTCAGCAGCACGGTCACAACCGCCGGTCTACAAGTGTTGTCGAGTCCATCGCACGATGTCGGCCGCTCCGATTGCGCCTGATTGACGAGCGACCTCGCGACCGCTGGCGAAGAGCGCCAGGGTCGGGATGCTGCGGATCCCGAACCGGGAGCCGAGCGCAGGCTCGGCTTCGGTATCGATCTTGGCGAGACGAACCGCAGGCTCGAGACTACCGGCAGCCTGCACGAAGGCAGGCGCCATCATCCGGCATGGCCCGCACCATGGCGCCCAGAAGTCCACCAGCAGCGGAATGTCGTTGCGTGCGAGGTGTTTCTCGAAGCGGGCGCCCGACAGCGCAACAGGTTGCCCGGAAAAAAGCGGTTGATGGCAGCGCCCGCAGTCGGGCTGGTCGCCCAGTCGATCGCCGGGAATGCGATTCACCGCGTCGCAATGCGGGCAAACGATATGGAGAGGATCGCTCACGGGGTCTTGGATCGAAAGGTTGTCTACTGGCCATATCATAGGCCGTTGCGTTCAACGTTGCATACGGAAGCTCATGATTCCAATCTCTGTCCTGGACCTCGTCACCGTACGCGAAGGCGCCACACCGGCGCAGGCGCTGCGCGATTCGCTCGATCTCGCGCAGCATGCGGAGCGGTTCGGTTACCGTCGCTACTGGGTCGCCGAACACCA
The DNA here is from genome assembly GCA_041736455.1 of Burkholderiaceae bacterium. Classification (GTDB taxonomy): domain Bacteria; phylum Pseudomonadota; class Gammaproteobacteria; order Burkholderiales; family Burkholderiaceae_E; genus JAUIAI01. Next base: position 1,913 of record JBGSTN010000863.1, read on the forward strand.
CAACATGGCCGGCATCGCCAGCGCCGCCACTTCGGTGGTGATCGGATACCTGGCCGGGGGCACGCGCTCGATTCGTGTCGGTTCGGGCGGCATCATGCTGCCGAATCATTCGCCGCTGCAGATCGCCGAACAGTTCGGCACGCTCGAATCCCTGTATCCGGGTCGCATCGATCTGGGCCTGGGCCGGGCGCCCGGGACGGACGCCCTCACCTCGCGTGCGATGCGCCGTGATCCACGGGCTGCAGAGCAGTTTCCCGAAGATGTGATGGAACTGACCGCGCTGTTCGACGACGTAAAGCCCGACCAGGCGATCCGCGCCGTGCCAGGTGCGGGTCTCAAGGTGCCGATGTGGATCCTCGGTTCCAGCCTGTTCGGTGCCCAGCTCGCCGCCCATCTGGGCCTGCCCTATGCGTTCGCATCGCATTTCGCACCGGCCGCGCTCGACCAGGCACTGGCGATCTATCGCGAGCGCTTCCGGCCCTCAACGCAGCTGGAACGGCCTTATGCGATGCCCTGTATCAACGTGATCGTGGCAGACACCGATGCGCAGGCGGCGTTTCTGTTCACGAGCCTGCAGCAACGTTTCATCGACATGGTGCGTGGCCGACGCGGACTGCTGCCCCCGCCGATCGACGCGATCGAAGGATACGGCTCCGCGGTGGAAATGGCTCATGCCGGTCAGATGCTGTCGTGTTCATTCGTCGGCTCGCCCTCTACCGTGCGACGAGAGCTGTCCGCGTTCGTCGCCCGCACCGCGGCCGATGAACTGATGATCAGCGGCGCGATCTTCGATCATGCGGCGCGTCTGCATTCGTTCGAATGCCTCGCCGCCGTGAGTCGCGAGATCGCAGTCGTCGAAGCGTCCAGCCTGGTTCAATGACGACGGCACGCCTGGCTGCGCGAGCCGTCGTGAGACGGACGGCATCGAAATGATCGACGCCGTACTGAAGACCCTGCACGTGGTCGCGATCATCATCTGGGTCGGCGGCATGATCTTCGCCCACTTCTTCCTGCGGCCTGCCATAGGCCGGCTCGATCCACCCGTTCGCCTGACGCTGATGCACGATGTGCTGGGTCGATTCTTCGCAACGGTCCTCGTCGTCGCGACGCTTGCACTGGTGACCGGTATCTGGATGCTCGAACGTGTCGCAAGCCTCGTCGAACAGACGGGCGGTTCGTTCGGGATGCCCTGGAGCTGGACGTTGATGGCCGTCTTCGGCACCTTGATGGTCGCGATCTTCATGCACATTCGTTTCGCACTCTACAAGCGGATGAGCGTGGCAGTGAGCAACGCCGACTGGCCCGCCGCTGGTGGCGCGATGGCTCAGATCAGATTGTGGGTGGGCGTCAACCTGGTGCTCGGCGTCGCGATCGTCGCGATCACGTTGCTGTTCGGCCCGGGCTGACGACGCGATTGCTGGAGCCGATGCCGGCGCTTGTCCGGCAGCAAGCCGGCAGTGCCTGTGCTGCGTGTATATCGTGCCGCGTCAGTTCGGTCCGATTCGTCGATCCTGTCGAATGATCGGCGTCTCGATGCATGACTTCGTCGCCACCGTGGCCCGGCACGAACGATTGGCGGTGTTCTGTTCACAGTGGCCGCACGATGCGCTACCCCCTGCCTTGCCTGACCGGAAAGCGAGAAGCCGCCTCACGAGGCTGAGACTTGCCAGACCGACGATGACGATGATCAGCAGGCTCTCGACGATGGGATTCACAGGTTGAACTCCTGACAGACGGTATAGGCGACCCACGACGCAAGATAGGCCAACCCGAACAGATACACGGTGATGAAGGCCGGCAGTTGCCAGTTCCCGACCTCCTTGCGGATCACCGCCAGACTGGCCAGGCATTGAGGCGCATAGACGAACCAGATCAGCAACGAGATTCCCGTCGCAAACGACCATTGCCCGGCAATCAATGGCAGAAGCGCTTCGCCGACGTCGTCACCGACGTTCGACAACGCATAGACGGTGCCCAACGAACTGACGACGACCTCGCGCGCGGCCAGGCCCGGTATCAACGCGAGGCTGATCTGCCAATTGAAACCGATGGGGGCGAAGAACACGGCCAGCCAGTGCCCGACGATGCCGGCCACGCTGTACTGGATCGGAGCGAGTGTCGCGTTCTCCGGTGCCGCCGGAAAACTGGACAACGCCCACAGGATGATAGACAGGGCCAGAATGATCCCGCCCACACTCTTGATGAAGATCCAGCCCCGATACCACAGGCCCAGCGCAATCGCCGACGCGCGCGGCACGTGATAATCGGGCAACTCGATCATCAGGTCCGGATTCTTTCCCTGCCCCAGCCATTTCTTGGACAGCCAGGCAATGACGACGGCCGAGAGCATGCCCAGCAGATAGAGCCCGAATAGAACGAGCCCTTGCAGGTTCATCATCCATACCTCGCGCTGAGGGATGAACGCACCGATCAGCAACGCGTACACCGGCAATCGCGCCGAGCAGGTCATCAACGGTGCGATCGCGATCGTGATCCAGCGTGAGCGCGGATCGGAGATCGTGCGCGCAGCCATCACACCGGGAATTGCGCACGCAAAACTCGACAGCAACGGAATGAAAGAGCGACCCGACAGGCCGACGCTGATCATCAGCCGATCCAGGAGCAGCGCCGCGCGCGGCAGGTAGCCGGATTCCTCGAGCACGAGAATGAAGAAGAACAGGATCAGGATCTGTGGCAGGAAGACGATGACCCCACCGACACCCGCGACGACGCCGTTGATCAACAGACTCTTCAGCAGACCGTCGGGCAACACGGCCCCGATCCACTCGGAAGCCACCGTGGTCGCTCCTTCGATCTGTTGCATGGGCCATTCCGCCCATGAAAAGACTGCCTGAAAGATCAGAAAGAGAACGACGATCAACAGCACGCCACCAACCCAGGGATCGAGAACCCAGCGATCGATGAGACGAGTCAGGCGATGGCCGCGAACCGACACATCCATTCCGGCCGCATGGCACCACTCTCGAGCGGTCGCGTCGTCTTCGCAAACCGCGTCGCCACTCGATCGGCGATCTTCATCGGGCGACCAGCCCTTGCCGGACCAGATTTCCGGACCGGACAGGAATCTGCGCAACGCCTCGACACCCTGTGCCTCGATGCCGGTGGCTGCGATCACTGGCACACCGATCGCCTCCTCGAGTCTGCGAAGATCGACGGACACGCCGTTTCGCGCGGCCTTGTCGAGCATCGTGACCAGGACCACCATCGGGACACCACGATGGCGCAACGCGGCGGCCAGTCGCAGGCCGCGCCGAAGCCGTGTCGCGTCGACCACCAGTGCGACCAGATCGGGCGGGGTCGTCGTGTCGAGAATCGCGGAACACGCGACACGTTCGTCCTCGGACGATGGATGAAGGCTGTAGGTGCCGGGGAGATCGACGATCTCCAGTGGCCTCGTACCGGCCCCCTTGAGATAACCGGACTTGACATCGACCGTGACGCCCGCGAAGTTGGCGACCTTCTGACGCGCCCCGGTCAAGCGATTGAACAGGACCGACTTGCCGCAATTCGGGTTTCCCAGCAATGCCAGCCTGCTTGCCCGCGTGTCAGACCCCATGCTGGACATCGGTCCGATCCACGGCGTCGATGAATATGTGCCGGGCTTCGTCGGTTCTGAGGCCGAACATCGCGTTGCCTACCTGAACGATCAGCACACCCGAGCGGCGCTTCGTCTTCTTCCGGACACAGACGTCTTCCATCGGCAGGAAACCCAGGGACAGAAGTCTGGGATTCGAAGTGGGCGTTGCAGCGACCCGGTACCAGTGACCGACCTGCGCCCGTTCCAGCGAAAGGTTGCTCAATTGACACGCTCCAAGTGTGCCGTCGGGCACGTCGGGATGGATGCACAATGCGAATAGTTATCATTGTATATAGAGCATCGGCAACTTCTCAACGCGAGAATCACGAATCGCGGCGGAATCCCCAACCGATTGCGGTAAACACGAGTTGCGTCAAGTTTTCGGCAGAAACCGCATTCCGGAACGCCGCTGGATTGTCGACGGGCCCACTATGGAATCGATGTGCGGGGAGATGAAGCCGCGCACGGTGGAACCAGGACGACGTTCATCGTCTGCTCGGGCGCATCCTGCCCACGGTCGCTGCCGACGCGTTACGCGCCGCTTGCGACTTCCGCGGCGGCTGGACTCAACCAGAGCGCCAGCTCCGGCGCCCGCAACGGGCGACTGAAGAAGTATCCCTGGCCTTTCTGGCAACCCAGCCCGCGCACGACATCGGCCTGAGCCGCTGTCTCGATACCCTCGGCCACCGTACCCATGCGCAGGCTGGTCGCCACATGGACCGTGGCCTGGATCAGCACACGATGGTGGGCGCTGGTGACCGCTTCGCTGACGAACGAGCGGTCGATCTTCACGGTATCGACCGGCAACAGGTGCAGGCTGGCGAGCGACGAATAACCCGTGCCGAAATCGTCGAGCGCCAATGTCAGTCCCAACGCCTTCAACCCGCGCAGGCTTGCCTGTACAGATTCGTCCTGGGCCGCCAGACTCTCGGTGATCTCCAGTTGTAGCCGGGCCGGCTCCATTCGCGTCGCCGTGAGCGTTCGACTGACAGATTCGACGAAGCCGGCGAGTCCGAGTTGTCCGCGCGACAGATTGACGGCGAGTTGGCGCGGGGCGCGCTCACCGAGCAGGCGTCGCCACTCGACGAACTGTCGGCATGCGGTCAGCAGCACGAAGTCGCCGAGTTCGCCGATCA
>JBGSTN010000868.1:0-3183 GCA_041736455.1 Burkholderiaceae bacterium
GACATCGACGGCGTGGTGCTGGTCGGTGGGTCGACGCGCATGCCGATCGTCCGCGCGGCCGTGCGTTCCTTGTTCGGGCGCGATCCGCTCGTCGATATCGATCCCGACCAGGTCGTGGCGATCGGTGCGGCCCTGCAGGCCAATATCCTGGCGGGCAATCGTGGCGGCGACGATTGGCTCCTGCTCGATGTCTGCCCGCTTTCGCTCGGGATCGAGACGATGGGCGGTCTGGTCGAGAAGATCATCCCGCGCAATTCCACGTTGCCGACGGCCCGCGCCCAGGAGTTCACGACATTCAAGGACGGACAGACCGCGATGTCGTTGCATGTCGTGCAGGGCGAGCGCGAACTGGTCAGCCATTGCCGCTCGCTGGCCCGCTTCGAGTTGCGCGGCCTGCCGCCATCGGTGGCCGGATCGGTTCATATTCGCGTCAGCTTCCAGATCGACGCCGACGGCCTGCTGTCGGTGACGGCGCGTGAGCAGAGCAGCGGGGTCGAGGCCCACATCGAAGTCAAGCCGACCTATGGCCTGTCCGACACGCAGATCTCGTCGATGCTCGCCGATGCGATCGCGTCGTCCAACGAAGACCTGATGCTGCGTTCGCTGCGCGAGGCGCAGGTCGATGCGCGGCGCATGATGGATGCCACCGAAGCAGCTCTGGAGCAGGATGCGGAACTGCTGTCGCCCGAGGAGATCGATGCGATCCGACAGGCGATGTACGGCGTGGGCACCATGCTCGAGACGCAGTCGCCGCTCGACGAGTTGCGCATTGCTACCGGGGCGCTGAGCGCCGCCACCGATGGATTCGCGGCACGCCGGATGAATGCACTGATCAGCAAGGCGCTGTCGGGCCGGACCATGGACAGCCTCGCCTGAACACTCTCGGCGCGCCCGCGCCTGACGACAAAGAATCCACCGACTGATGCCGATCCTGCGCCTGCTGCCACATCCCGACCTTTGCCCGGATGGGCTCGACCTCGAGGTCGAGCCCGGCGCTTCGGTGTGCAAGAGCCTGCTCAAGGCAGGCGTGAGCATCGAACACGCTTGCGAAATGGTCGTTGCCTGCTCGACCTGCCATGTCTATGTTCGCAGCGGGGCCGATTCACTCGCCGAAGCGAGCGACGACGAATACGACCAACTGGACAACGCCTGGGGCCTCGAGGCGGATTCAAGGCTGGCCTGTTGCGTGCTGCTGGGCGATACCGATATCACGGTGGAATTGCCGCGGCACACGCGCAACCACGCCCGCGAGCAATAGCGGGCACTGCCGCGTGGCGGGGCGACGCGTCCCGAAACCTGTGCGAAACAAAACAATTCCGACACGGTCCGTTCCCCGTTCGTCGGCCCATCGACCGTCGGACCCGACAAACCGCCCAGATCGGCCCGCCGCGCTCGCGTATTCGACCTGAGTAGCAGGTGGCATGCACCTTGCTGTAGTCCGAAGCAAAGGAACCCGCGCCATGCCTCTGAATCTCATCATCAACGATACGACACTGCGCGACGGCGAACAGACCGCTGGCGTCGCTTTCACGGTCGACGAAAAGTGTGCGATCGCCGCGGCATTGTCCGGGGCCGGTGTGCCGGAGATGGAAATCGGCATTCCGGCAATGGGCGACGAGGAGATCGACTGCATCAACACGATCGCAGCGATGAAGCTGCCCACCGCGCTGATGGTCTGGGGGAGACTCACCCACGCCGACCTCGCCAGTGCGCTGCGCTGCCAGGCCGACATCATCCACCTGTCGATCCCGGTCTCGGACATTCACCTTCGGCACAAACTGCGCCAGTCTCGCGATTGGGTGCTGGCCCAGGTGACACGCGTGATCGAGAAGGCGGTACGCAGTGGCCGTCGCGTTTCGCTCGGTGCCGAGGATGCATCGCGAGCCGACGCCGACTTCCTCGCTCAGGTCGCCCGACGGGCACAGCTTTGCGGCGCGAGCCGTGTTCGCTTCGCCGATACGCTCGGCGTGCTCGATCCGTTCACCACTCATGACGCGATCGCACGGCTGCGTGATGCGGTCGACATCGAAATCGAGATCCACGCACACAACGACCTGGGTCTGGCAACCGCCAACACGCTCGCCGCCTTGCGTGCCGGCGCCACGCACGCGAACACGACCGTCAACGGCCTGGGCGAGCGTGCCGGCAATTGTTCGCTCGAAGAAGTGGTGATGGCGGTGAAGACCCGCCGCGACTACTTCAAGCTCGAGCTGGGCGTCGATGCAGCGCAGATCGTGCCCGCATCACGCCTGGTGGCGCAGACCACCGGCTTCGTGGTGCAGCCGAACAAGGCGGTCGTCGGTGCGAATGCCTTTGCGCACGCCTCCGGCATCCACCAGGATGGGGTGTTGAAAGCGCGTGACACCTACGAGATCATGCGTGCAGAAGACGTGGGTTGGTCGGCCAACAAGATCGTGCTGGGCAAGTTGTCGGGCCGCAATGCCTTCAAGCAGCGGCTGCAGGACCTGGGCATCGAGACCGAAAGCGAAGCGGACATCAATGCTGCGTTCGTGCGCTTCAAGGACCTGGCCGACCGCAAGAGCGAGATTTTTGACGAGGACATCATTGCGTTGATCGGTGACGAGAGCGTCACCGGCGAACAGGAGCACTACCGCTTGCTTTCACTGGCACAACACTCCGAGATCGGCGAACGGCCGCACGCCAAGTTGAGCTTTGCTGCCGGCCCTGTGGAACACCATGCCGAAAGCCATGGCAACGGCCCGGTCGATGCCAGCTTGAAGGCCATCGAATCGAAACTGCAGAGTGGCGCCGAGATGCTGCTGTATTCCGTGAATGCCATCACTTCCGGCAGCACAGAATCGCAAGGCGAAGTCACCGTTCGGCTGCAGCACGGGGGGCGGGTGGTCAATGGTGTCGGTGCCGACCCGGACATCATCGTGGCGTCGGCCAAGGCTTACCTGGCGGCGCTGAACAAGTTGCACAGCAAAGGGGAGCGCGTGGCCGCCCAGGGCTAAAGCTGGAGCCTGGCGCGCCGAAAACTGAAAGGGCCGGCCACTTCGCAGGCTGTGCTTTAGGAAAGAAATGCAAGTTTTTGATCTTGCAAGCTTTTTTTCCTTCACATACACTGCGGGCCAACTTGGGAAGGATTCGACGTGCACCTGGCATCGCTTCGCAACACACTCCGCTTTGCCGTGCTGGCGCTGAGCGCCAGTCTCGTGTTGC
>JBGSTN010000874.1:0-5946 GCA_041736455.1 Burkholderiaceae bacterium
GCGGCGAGCAGATCGCGGCGCCCGATCATCGTCGTGAGACGGTCGTTGCCGACGACGGGTCGCGCGTCGAGCGGTTGATAGGCGATCGGCAGTTCGAACAGTTCGATCCGGCGCGCGACGCCGCGAATGTCACATGGACCGATCGACTGTGCATGGAGCTGCGACGCGATCAGGCGGTGCGTGTCTTCACTGATCAGTATCGTCGAGGGCCGCGCGAGTTGCTCGATCCGCGACGCGATATGGATCGTCGTCCCGTCGGCGCGGTAGAACGACGCGATGTCGTCGTTCGCCGGCCCCACGACCACTTCGCCGGAATGGATTCCCACCCGCACGATCAACGACTGCTCGTTGACGGCTGCGGTCGCGCCGGCGACCGCATTCTGGATTGCGATACCGGCCAGGCAGGCCCTGATCGCATGATCCTCGAAGGCCATCGGCGCGCCGAAAAGCGCAATCAGCCCGTCGCCCAGCAATTGACTGACCGTGCCGCCATACTCGTGGATCGCGTCGGACATCAGTCGCAGGGCGTTCTCGAGGTAATCCTTCGCTTCTTCGGGGTCGAAGTCGGCAATGCGACTGGTCGACCCGCACAGGTCGGAAAACAGCACCGTCACGAACTTGCGCTCGGCATTGGCCGGGATCTGCGGCGGCAAGGCGTAGCGGTTGCGCGCCGAGGAAGTCCCGCTACCGGAAAAAACGCGCGTCGATGCCTTCGGATCCGGTCCTGTCCGTTGCGGGGCGCCGTACCCGCGTTGCTGCGATTCGCCCACCGACGGTGCGAGCACAGTGCCGCAACCGGGGCAGAAGCGGAAATCCGCCGTGATGGATTCTCCGCAAACGGCGCATGCGTTCATGGCGCGCCGCTTCCTGAAAAACGGTCTGCCGGCTGGTCGCCGTGCGGGCGGGCAATCATCAGAAATCCCCGGGAAAGCCTGACCTGGTGCGTGACGCGAGGCACGCGGCGCTCAGCTGCCGACCAGATGGCGGGCTGACGCGACCCTGCGGGCCGTCGGGTCTGCTCATCGGGCGAACGGTCAGGACCTGGGCGCCGAACGCCCGCGACGATGTTGTCAGAGTATGTAAGCACGCCCATGATCGCGCCAGCGCTATTCCAAGTCAAGAAAGACCCGACCCGGTCGTTCCGGTCACCGTCGTGGGGTCGGCGCTCGCCGCGACCGCCTTGGAAGGATGTCGCGGCGTACTGTTTGTCCATGCTCAAACCTCTGTTCTAATGACCGCGTTGGTATCCGGAGAGCGAGCCATTGCCAGGATTGCGAAGTAGGCCCGGCATTTCGAACGCACAAGAGCAAATACGATGCCGCATTCTTTCGAGCACTCGCGCCGTCTCAAGGCGGAGTCTCCGCCGTCGTGCCGTGAGCACTGATGGCTGACACGCCTCACCCCGTGTCGCCGGGCGATAACGACCCGGAAGTCGATCTGCTCGATGAACGCTGGCGTGCGAGCCTGCGCCAGCTGGCCGCGGGGGGTGTCGAGCGCAAGTATCGGGCCGGGACGATCCTGATTCATGAAGGCGATACCGGTCAGAGTCTTTTCATCATCAATGAAGGCCTGGTGCGAGCATTCGTGGCGGGCCCCAATGGGCGCGACCTGACGCTGGGCACCTACGGGCCGGGCGAATACGTCGGGGAGATGTCGCTCGATGGCGGCCCCCGTTCGGCGTCCATCATCACGGTCGAGCCGACGGTCTGTGCGATCGTCGATCGGCCCGCGTTGCTCGCTCATATCCGCGCACAACCCGAATTCGCCCTGGCGATGATGATGCGGCTGATCGCCCGCGCGCGGCTGGCCACCGAAAGTGCGGGCGGTCTGGCGCTGCTCGACGTCTACGGTCGCATTCGGGCATTGCTCGAGAGGGAGGCCAGCGACGACGACACCGGTGCCAGGCGGATCGCGGTCAGACTCACCCACCAGGACATCGCCAGCCGCGTCGGCGCCTCGCGCGAGATGGTCTCCAAGGTCATGAAGGATCTCGCCCGGGGCGGCTACATCGAAGTCGAGCGCAAGCAGATACGCTTGCTCAAACCCCTCCCGCAGGGCTGGTAGCTCGCGAACCGTGATCGTCAAGGAACGACACGGGTGGCAGGCGCGAGATGCTCAACAGCAGATTGCGGATGCTGTGATTGCCGGTCTTGGCCAGCACGCTCTTGATCTGTGAACGCACCGTGTTCTCGGCAATGTCGAATTCGTAGGCGATCTCGCACGGAGCCAGTCCCTTGAGCAGTTCGACCAGCACGCGCTGCTCGGCCGGTGTCAGCTGATGATTGTCCGCATAGTGCGTGAGTGCGCGATCGTCGCACGGTGAATCGGCTCCCATGATCACGAGCAGCGTCGGCGCGGGGCGTCCCGTCGATGAAGGAAAACCGTCGCGCGAAATGTCCGCCAGATCGCCGCGGCTGTTGTCGCGCCCGATCGCTATCGCCATCTCCTTGCGACCGTCGCCGATGAAGGCGAGGCCCGGTTCGCCGCTGACGGCGATCTGCAGATTGCGTCGCCACGCCGCCAGATAACTCGATTTGACTGGTTGCACCCGGCCGTTGTCGAGGTGCAGCAGGCGCGCCTGCGCCAACGCCTGGATACCGCGCGCGTTCGCTCGCACGAGACGGCCGTCCGCCTCGACACGCAGGACCGCATGATGGCTGCCCTCGAACATGCGCGCGAAAGCGTCTTCGGTATGCGGCTCGGCCATTGCGCGCGTGCGGTGCGCCTGGCTGATCTGCGCATGCTGATCGTTCAGGGCGGCAATGGTGGTAGCGGATGAGTCGGTGTCGGCGTCGAGCAGTTTCATGGCGGTCTCCTCTGGAAAGCTGCCAGATGCAGCCTGTGAACGCATCCTAAGGGGCCACGAGGTCGATCAACAGTAACTGGTCAAGACACAAAATGTGAAGTATTCACATACGTTGACAAATGTTGGGCGGCAACGCCGGCTGGGATACCCGCTTGCCGGTTCGACGAGATCTGCGGTCGCTACTCGCTTGGGTCCCGTCAAGATCGAATTGCGGGGCCGCGGGTCGGTGCGATTTCACCGGGGTTGCTGCCTTCTGTCACCAGCACGGAATCGCCACGGCGCGATCGGATCATTCGCGGACCACAGACCGATGCGCGCCAGGCGTGCTTCATTCTCGGCGCTGGCGTAGGCGGTGCGCGAAGCAGGAGACTGTTCGCCGGCATAACGTTTGAAATGCCAGGCCAGACCCTGGCTGATCAATGCCAGACCGACATCCACACCGTCGCGAAAGACGTTGCCGACCAGACGTCCCCAAGGATCCTTCTTGAATCCGTCGACGCGCACGGGCCGCCCTGCAATCAGCGCGGCAAGCGCCTCGCGAGAGGCGTGCGAGAAAGGCTGCGATTTCTCCGGTGCATCGATGCCGGCAAGGCGCACCCGCATCAGGACATCCGGGGATGCCAGCAGTTCGAAAGTGTCGCCGTCGATCACCCGCACGACCCGTCCGATCGTCGCCAACGGCGCCGAATGCGGGGCCGGGTATCGAACCGGGCGGGAGGATGCGGGCGCCGGTGAGGTGGCCGACTCGCCAACCTGTGTCGGGGCAACGTGTCGTTCGCCATGAGGCGTTGCCGCGCAACCTATCGAAAGTCCGGCGAGCAGCAACAACCGGCCGAATTCGCGGCATCGATTCCGGATGAACCGCATCGCGATCGGTACTGTGATCAGGACATCACTTCAGATCGACGCGACCCATCAGCATCTTGCCTTCGACGAGCGTCGGGCCGTCGGGACCGGGAAATTCGAACAGCACGTTGCCATTGTCCGAATGGACGACGGCGATCACGCTGGCGCCGGCCTTCACCGGATCGATCGACACGCCGATCTTCTCGTGACGCCCGGCCGACAACATCACGGTATGACTGACGACCGTTCCGGGCGCGCCGTTGTCGTTGGAACGGATCACGACGAAGCCGGGTCTGACGAGGTCGACCCGGTCGATGACGATCTGATCGACGCCGATCTGGGGACTTGCGACCAGCAGCGCAGGTGTCGTGATGACCAGGGGTACGTCGCGCGTCGCCCGGTCAGCGTTCGAGGAGGCACACCCGGCGGTCGTTGCAACGACGAGCAGGGCGAGGATTGGCAGAAAGGTCTTCATGATCGATGTTTTCTCGGACTCGGAATCTGGATGACGAACTGGCCGACGCGGGGTCGTGCGCGAAGTGCGGCCCCATGCAGTGTAGGCGTAAACGCGGACGCGATCCGGGTGATATCGGGTCGCGCACGCCACAACGGCCGATGGACGGCGAGCCGATACGAAGGTCGGCTCTCCGTCCATCCCGTTGGCCTACCGCGCCGGGCGATGCGCGGTGGTTGCACGCATCGTCCGGAAGGCGGGCGCGGCCTTACTTCAGGAAATCCTTGCCTTCCTTCGTATTGACCCACACTCGACCGTCGGTCAGCACCGCCGCGTTGCAGATCGTCTTGCCGCCGATTTCGAAGGCCTCCTTCAGCGAGGCGATGACGCTCGGGTTGTCGAGCGGTCCACCCAGTTGCGTGGTGGGTTCACTTCCCGAGAAGTGACCGTACAGGATCAGGGACTGCAGGCGTTTTGACGCACCGATCAGCACCCAGCGCTCCACGTTGATCGGTGCGCGGGAATCCCACTTGCCGAACACGCCACCGTCTTCGGCACCGGTCTCCGTGCCCCAGATCGGCATACTGGTGAGGCCGGCCTTGTCCAGGTGAGCGCGGTAGCCGTTGACATGGTCGATCAATCCTTCCGGGTTGAACGCGTAGTCGTAGAAGTGCGTCGACAGCGCCTGGATGTGGTTCTTGCCGGTACCGGAGCCGCCCGGCAAAGTCACCGGCGCATTCAGGAAGCGCGTGATCGTCGTCGAGTATTGCCCCCAGACATCGACGAACGCTGCGCCCAGGACAGGCACACCCAGGTTGGCGGAATTCAGCGTGTACGCGATGTTGGCCAGATCCGATGCCGTACCGCTGAAGAACGGTGCCTGCTGACCATTGGCCGCCGTCCATTGCGGACTCCAGCGGTCGTTGTACGACGTGGCGCCTGCGGTCCAGGGCAGGGTCGGCTCGTTCCAGACTTCGAAGGCCGCGATCTGCGATCCGTAACGTGTCTTGACGGCTTGCGCGAACTTCTTGAGCGCGGCATGGCCGGCGTCGGTCGGCGGGCTCGCCACGCCGGGCCAGCTCGGCCAGCGGCTCGGTTCGCCAGGATACTTCTGATAGAAGCTCGGCGTGCCGTAGATCATCCAGACGATCGGATGACCGGCATTGGCCTGGACCCACTTGTCCATCGACGTCCAGTTGTACACGCCGGGCGAGGTCTCGATGTTCGACCAGAAGCCGCGCTCTTCACCCCCATCGACCTCGACCTTCAGGTTGCGCACGTAGCCGTAGGGATAGGTCGGCGCGGGAATCGCCCCATACGCGTTCGCCATGTACGACGGAACGTGCAGGCTGCGGTGCAAACCCATGAAGTTGGCGGGCACACTGACCGGCGACGACGGCGTCACCATGGTGGTCTTGATCGCGCCCGGGGCAGTCTTGGCACTGCAGGTGCCGGCGACCGGTAACGTGGGGGTCACGGGCGTCGTGACGGGGGGTGTCACCGGTGCGATGACCGGTGGCGTGACGGGCTTGGTGACGGGCGGTGCCACGGGTGTGCTGACCACCGGAGGTACCACGGGCGTCGTGACGGGCGGCACACTGGTCGTGACCAGCCGCTCGCTGATCTGCGGATTGATCACGAAGAGCGTCTGGCCGGCATCGTTGTTGGCGATGATGTTGAACGAACGCTTCGCTTCGGTCGCCGACCAGCCACGGGTATCGATCGTGACGCGATACTTGCCGAGCGAGCCGCCGTAGGTAACGGTTGCCCAGGAAACATCGGTCCAGCCCTGATATCCGCCGGAACTGCGCTGCGTGCCGCTGATCGTGAAATCGAACAC
>JBGSTN010000939.1:0-1543 GCA_041736455.1 Burkholderiaceae bacterium
GTCGCCGCCCAGGCTGCCGCCGCGGGCACGCCAGCACCCGACTCCGGTGTCGTCTATGACCTGATGCACGATCTTCAGTACAAGATCGTGCGCCACCAGATCCTGTCTGGCGAGGCCCGTATCGATGGTCGCGATACCCGCACGGTCCGGCCGATCGCCATTCGCACCGGCGTGCTGCCGCGCGCGCATGGTTCGGCATTGTTCACCCGGGGTGAGACCCAGGCGCTCGTGACCGCGACGCTGGGCACCAGCCGCGACGAGCAGGTGATCGACGCCGTGAGCGGCGAATACCGCGAGCGCTTCATGATGCACTACAACATGCCGCCCTTCGCGACCGGCGAAACGGGCCGCATGGGAACACCCAAGCGGCGTGAGATCGGCCACGGCCGTCTTGCCAAGCGTGCGATCGCGCCCCTGTTGCCGTCGATCGACGATTTCGGCTACTCGTTGCGGGTCGTGTCCGAGATCACCGAGTCCAACGGTTCGTCGTCGATGGCGTCGGTCTGTGGTGGCTGCCTGGCGCTGATGGATGCCGGCGTGCCGATCAAGGCACATGTGGCCGGCATCGCGATGGGCCTGATCAAGGAGGGCAACAAGTTTGCCGTCCTGACCGATATTCTGGGCGACGAGGATCACCTCGGCGACATGGACTTCAAGGTCGCAGGCACCGAATCGGGCATCACCGCGCTGCAGATGGATATCAAGATCCAGGGCATCACGCGTGAAATCATGCAGGTTGCGCTCGCTCAGGCCCGCGAGGCCCGCGTGCATATCCTAGGCGAGATGCGGCATGCCGTCGGTGGCGCCCGCGAGGAGCTTTCCGATTTCGCGCCGCGCATGTACAAGATGAAGATCAATCCGGAGCGCATCCGCGACGTCATCGGCAAGGGTGGCGCCACGATTCGCCAGATCACCGAGTCGACCGGTACCCAGGTCGATATCCAGGATGACGGTCACATCACGATTGCCGCGGTCGACGGCAATGCGGCCAAGAAGGCGCAGAAGATGATCGAAGACCTCACCGCTGAAGTCGAGATCGGCCGCGTCTACGACGGCACGGTGCTGAAGATCCTCGACTTCGGGGCGATCGTGCAGGTGATGCCGGGCCGCGATGGATTGCTGCATGTCTCGCAGATCGCCAACGAGCGCGTGAACAACGTGAGCGATTACGTGACCGAAGGACAGGCCGTGCGCGTCAAGGTCATCGAGGCCGACGACAAGGGGCGGTTGCGGTTGTCGATGAAGGGCGTCGAAGAAGCTGCGGTGGCTCCGTCGACCGGCAGCTGATTTGCTGCTGCCTCGACCGGAAGGCCGCCCCAGGGCGGCCTTTTTCTATCCGGCGCCCGCGGGGTCGCGAAGATAGGCCGGGCGCGGTAGGAACACCTGATCGCGCAGCCTGGCGCCTGTCACGGGCTCGATGGGCAGTGAATCGGATGGGTCGATCGCGATGGGTTCGCTTCGTCAGGGGCGATGTGTCACAGCGGGATGTCGGCAAGCCCGGTCACGCCTGCCTCGGTTCGTGCCTGTCCCGAGGGGGGCCTTT
>JBGSTN010001018.1:0-3697 GCA_041736455.1 Burkholderiaceae bacterium
CCGTACGCCTCATCGGCGTGTCGCCCTCGCCGCGGTGTCCGGCGTCGATCTCGGCGTGCTGGTCCTGGAGCGGTTCGTCCGCGAAGGCTCGATCGCGAAGGCGGGCCATCGGCGCCGCATACTGACGCGAGATCTGATGCAACGGTTCCCGCAGGGACTTCACGAGATCGACATACCGTCCGTCCCAGCGGCGTGGGGTCAAGGTCTGCAACAGTCGGTTCATGGCTGATCTCCACAGGATCTGATCAAAGGCATGCTGACATGCCGGCATGAAATGGCAATGACGATCTCGTGACGATTCGATGACCGGGCCATCTGTCATCGAATCGTCGCAAGGATGCAGCATCATCGTCCGATGACCACCACGCATCCTGATGCGAGCGACGGCTTGGTGCCCACCACCACACGCCGTTTCATGAGAATCGTGATGGTGGCGTACACCGACCCCCTTGCAGTGAATGGCGTGGCAGTCCCGGTCGCGCGGGTGGCACACGGCCCGCTGCACCGCAACCACCCGGTACGGCAGTTGCCCCATGCCAGTCGAAACGCGACCAGCCCGTGCAAGGCGTGTGCCCGGACGCGGTGCGGGTGCGAAGCCGGATCCCGTCGAGCCCGCTTCGATCAGTAGCGTTCGGGTACGAACATCTCGGGCGGCAGGGATCGACGACTGTAGTCCGCATGGCGGACCCGGGCCGGCAACTCGACGGCCGGCTTGTCGATCTCGACATATGGCATCAGCGACAGCAGATGCGCGATGCAGTTCAGGCGGGCTCTTTTCTTGTCGACCGCGTGCACGTTCCACCACGGCGCTTCCGCGATGTGCGTGCGCTCGAGCATCGCTTCCTTGGCCTTCGTGTAGGCCTCCCAGCGGCGACGGCTTTCCAGGTCCATCGGGCTCAGCTTCCATTGCTTGAGGGGGTCGTGGATGCGACCGAGGAAACGCAGATGCTGTTCGTCGTCGGTGATCGAGAACCAGTACTTGACCAGCTGGATGCCCGAACGCACCAGCATCCGTTCGAATTCCGGCACCGATCGGAAGAACTCCTCGACTTCGTCTTCGCTGCAGAAATTCATCACGCGCTCGACGCCGGCGCGGTTGTACCAGCTGCGATCGAACAGCACCATCTCGCCGGCGGCGGGCAGGTGCGTGACGTAGCGCTGGAAGTACCACTGCGTCTTTTCCCGGTCGTTGGGGGCGGGAAGGGCGACGACGCGGCACACGCGCGGGTTGAGGCGTTGCGTGATGCGCTTGATGACGCCACCCTTGCCGGCCGCGTCGCGGCCTTCGAACAGGATCACCAGCTTGTGTCCCGTGTGCGCCACCCAGTCCTGCAGCTTGACCAGTTCGCCCTGCAGGCGAAAAAGTTCGCGGAAATACCGGCTGCGTTCCAGGCGGTCCCCCTCGGCATCGGCCGGGGCGCCGGGGCCTGCGAGTTGCCGGTCCTCGAACTCGAGTTCGAGTTCTTCATCGTAGCCGTCGATCAGATCCTGTTCGATACGGCGCAGCAGTTCCTGGTGGTCGTCCGGGGTCATGGCGTGTGAAAGAGAGTATGAAAGCGAAAGGTCGGATTGCTGCAATGCGAGCTCGAACAACACGCCAGTATGCCAGCCGTCTGTGACGCTTCGATGACAACACCCGATCAGGTCCGACTGGAACCGGGTGCAGCGCGGATATCGTGCTTCTTCATCTTTTCCCAGAGCGTCTTGCGGCTGATGCCGAGGATTGCCGACGTTTCCTTGACACTGCCGCCGGTACGTTCGAGCGCACTGCAGATGTGGCGTCTTTCGGCCTCGCGTGCCATCGCCTGCAGCGAGACGAATTCGCCATCGGGTCCGGTTGCAGGTACCGCGACCGCCGGTACCTCGGGCACATCGAGCATGCCCGGCTCGCCAAGTACTACTGCCTCCTCGAGGTAAGACCACAACTCGCGTGCATTGCCCTTCCAGGTACGTGCCATCACATCGCGCAGAAATGCCTCCGACATGTCGAGCGGCCGGCCCTGTTCGACCGTCAACTGCAACAGCATCCGTTCGGTCAGCCAGCGGATGTCTTCCGGTCGCTCGCGCAAGGGCGGCAGATTGATGCGAATGACCGCCAGGCGATAGAAGAGGTCTTCGCGAAACGTGCCTGCCGCCATGTCGGCGTGGAGATCCCGGTTGGTGGCGGCGATGATCCGGAAGTCGCTGCGAGTCACCTTTTCAGCGCCCAGCCTGAAGAAACTGCGCTCCTGCAACGCGCGCAGCAGCTTGGCCTGCATGCTGGCCGGCAGGTAGCCGACCTCGTCCAGAAAAAGCGTGCCGCCGTCGGCCCGCTCGAGATAGCCTCGATGGGCGCGCGCAGCGCCGGTGAACGCGCTCTTTTCGTAACCGAAGAACTCGGCCTCCGCCATCGTCTCCGGAACTGCCGCGCAGTTCACCGCGACGAAATCACCGCGCCGCGCGGGGTCGCCGAGCTGGTGTATGAGCTGGGCGGCCACCTCCTTGCCCACACCGGACTCGCCGGTGATCAACACCGAGACACGCTGGCGCGCGACCTTGCGCACCAGACCTTCGGCATGTCGCATCGCCGGCGAGATGCCGAGTACGGCATCGTCCGGCATTGCGAGTGTCGACGAGCTCGCCTGTTGCACGAGTGTGACCAGCCGTTCGATGTCGAATGGCTTGGTCAGGTACTCGCGTGCGCCGGCGCGCACGGTGGCGACTGCGTCATTGACGCTGCCGTAGCCAGTGAGGAAGAACCAGGGCAGGGCGCGCTGCGATTCGGGCAGCGCAACGAACCAGTGAGTCGCCAGGCCATCGGTCATGCGCACATCACTGATCACGGCGCTTGCACCCGCACTCAACGCGACGTCCGCCTCGGACAGGCGTCGGCACCAACGCACGGAGAATCCTTCCAGCTCGAATCGTTGCACGAGCGATTCGCCCATGATGGGGTCGTCTTCGATGAGCAGCAGTGTCTTCATGCGATTCGCGGGTCGATGTTGCGATTCGGGATCCAGAAGATCAGGCGCGTGCCTGGCGAATGGTGCGGGTCGACATCGAAACCACCGGCATATTGCGTGGCGATTTCGCGGCAGACCCAAAGGCCGAAGCCGCGCGGATCGTCGCCGCTCTCCGCCGTGACGATCGCCTCGAGCGCGTCGCGCGACAATGATTTGCCGGCATGGGCGACCGTGAAGACGAGGCGCTCCGGATCTACCCGGAGTTCGGCATGCACGGTGTCGAGGTCGCGGGCCGCCGACACGCTGTTGAGCAGCATGTTCAGCATGACTTGTCTCATCGCGGCCGAAGGCACGCGTATCGCCGAGTCGACTTCGATCGCCGAGGTCAGCTTCACCTGCCGCCGCGCGAGGTCGGGTTGCGCAAGCGTCATCACGTCGACGAGATCATCGATTTCGAGTGCCCGGTCCTCGACCCTGGCCTGCGGCAGCAAGGCCGCCACGGTACTCTGGATCTGGTTCAGGCCGCGCCGCAGCAGGTCGAGCGTGCGCATTCGCGTCTCTTCGGAAGCGCCATGAACGCTCAAGGTCTGGGTCGCCGTCAGAAGTCCGCCCAGCGGATTGTTGATTTCGTGGGCGACCGCTGCCGTCATGCGGCCGACGGTGGCCATGCGCTCTGCGGACAGGGCCCGACGCTCTGCCTGCTTGCGGACCTGCAGTTCCGAGATCAACCGTTCCACCGCCGCGCCGATGCGGCC
>JBGSTN010001066.1:0-3247 GCA_041736455.1 Burkholderiaceae bacterium
CGTCGCAGGACGGCATGCATGTCGCGTTCGCAAGGCAGGATGCCGGGACCGACTGGCGAACCATCCGTGTCCTCGACGTCGACAGCGGCGTCATGCGCGACGACACGGTGCAGTGGGCGCGGTTCACGAGCATCGCCTGGGCTGGCGATGGGTCGGGCTTTTTCTACTCCCGCTTTCCCGAGCCCGGGAAGGAAGCAATCGCGGACACGCGCATCGCGGGCCATGCGGTGTACTTCCATGCACTGGGTGCATCGCAGCGCGAAGATCGCCTCGTCTATTCGACGCCCGATCAGCCGCATCTGGTGCACCTGGCAAGCGTCACCGACGATGGCCGCTATGTAGCGATCTACTCGTCGCCGGGCTCAGGCGGCAGCGCGCCAACCGTGGTGGATCTGCAGAGTAGCGACTGGCGCCCGCGCACGCTGGTGCCGGATTTCGACCACTACTGGTCCGTCGTCGGCAACATCGGCAGCCGACTCGTGCTGACCACCCAGCGGGATGCACCGCGCGGCAAGGTCGTGGTGCTCGACCTCGACAAAGCCGAAGCAAGCTTCACCGACCTGATTGCCGAGAAGGATGCCGTGCTGAACGACGCCTCCCTTCTTGGCGGCCGGGTCATCGTGTCCTATCTCGTCGATGCAAAAACGCAGGTCGAGCGCTACCGGCTCGACGGCACTCACGAGGGCGCCGTTGCGCTGCCCGGCATCGGCAGCGCCGGAGGCTTTCGTGGCCACGAGTCGGACCGTGAGGCCTTCTTCGTCTTCACCAGCTACGACGCGCCGACCACGATCTACCGCTACGACATCTCGGCCGACAGCACATCGGTCTGGGCGCAGCCGTGCACCCTCATCGACCTCGACCGCATCATCGTCGAGCAGCGGTTCTACACATCGAAGGATGGCACCCGGGTGCCGATGTTCATCGTCCGCCGTAAAGACATCACTGCACCCGCCGCGACCCTGCTGAACGCGTATGGCGGCTACGGCATCAGTAACGTGCCGGTCTATTCCCCCGCACAATTGGCCTGGGTGGAACAAGGTGGCGTGTTCGCCGTTGCCAACATCCGCGGCGGCGGCGAGTACGGCAAGCAGTGGCACGATGCAGGCCGCCTGTACAACAAGCAGAACAGCTTCGATGATTTCATCGCCGCCGGTGAGTCCCTGATAGCTACCGGCATCACGCCGCCGGGCGGCCTCGCGATTCAGGGTGAATCCAACGGAGGCCTTCTCGTCGGCGCGGTCGTCAACCAGCGACCCGACCTCTTCGCCGCAGCGCTGCCCGGAGTCGGCGTCATGGACATGCTGCGCTTCGACCGGTTCACCGGGGGTGCCTTGTGGGTCAGTGAGTTCGGCGATCCAACGCGCGAGGCGGACTTACGCAACCTGCTGCGGTACTCGCCGTACCACAACATACGCGCCGGCACGGCCTACCCCGCCATCCTGGTGACGACGGCCGACGCGGACGACCGGGTGGTGCCCGCGCACAGCTTCAAGTACGTCGCTGCGCTTCAAGCCGCCGATCTCGGCGAGCGTCCGCAGCTCATTCGCATCGATTCGCATGCTGGTCACGGCGCTGGCAAACCGATCGACAAGGCCCTCGACGAGATCGCCGACATGTGGGCGTTCGCCGCCCTCTGGACGGGGCTGAGCCTGGCGCCAGTGGAGCAGCGCTGAGGCCGACCGGGTGATGTTCATTCGATTCAGATTGAAAACAAGTGAATGCGGGCGTTTCATTGTGCCCATCGCGGCCGGTGCAAGCGGTTGAAGGGTAGTCACTACGGTCGCCAATAGGCACAGGGATTGCCGCACCGTGCGCGGTCGCGTTGCCCATCGTCGATCGCTGATCTCCGCTGAAGTGGAGTCCCTCGCACCAAGATCATGCACGTCGGTAGCCATGTCATGCACACGCTGATCAGCGTCGTTGCGCAATTCGAAGAAAGAGATGCCTGATCCGGTCCGTTCGGGGACATGACGCCACCGCCTCTGATCCGTTCATTTCTCGCGCGCCTTATTCCAGCCGGCAAGGCGTTGGTGCCCTTCATCACGTATGGCGGCTACGGCACGGGTGACGCCGAACCGGCACGCCGGATCCTGCAACGATTCGTCACTGCTTTTCGACAACCCAATCACCGAAAGGAATCGCGATGGAACCATTCGACAGTTTCACTTTGACACGGCGCGAGTTGCTCGTCTCCGGCGCCAGCGTGGCGGCGTCTTCGTTCGTCCCTGTTCACGCCCAACCTGGGGGCAGCGATGCGCAGGCCGCGATCACCAAGGTTCGTCTCCTGGTCAACGGTCAGCCGCGCGAACTGGAACTGGACACGCGCACGACCCTGCTCGATGCCCTGCGGGAACACATGCAGCTCTCCGGGACCAAGAAGGGCTGTGACCAGGGCCAGTGCGGTGCCTGCACCGTACTCGTGAACGGACGCCGGACACTGTCGTGTCTGCGCCTTGCGTTGATGAACGATGGCGCCGAGGTCACGACGATCGAAGGCCTGGGCACGCCCGACAACCTGCATCCGATGCAGCATGCCTTCATCAAGCACGACGGCTACCAGTGCGGCTACTGCACGCCGGGGCAGATCTGTTCCGCCGTCGGTGTACTCGATGAAATCGAGCGTGGCGTGCCGAGCCACGTGAGCGAAGACATCACGGTGCAGCCGGTGCTGTCGGCGGTCGAACTTCGAGAACGCATGAGCGGCAACATCTGCCGCTGCGGCGCCTACTCCAACATCGTCGACGCCATCAACGAGGTGGCAGGAGTCAAAGCATGAAGCCATTCACCTACGAACGCGCCAGTTCGCCGGAAATGGCCGCCGCCGCGGTGGCCGGCCGGTCGGGCGCCAAATTCGTGGCCGGCGGCACCAATCTGCTCGACCTGATGAAGCTGCAGATCGAGGCGCCGACGCATCTGGTCGACGTCAATGCGCTGGGCCTGGACCGGATCGAGCCCTTGAGTGACGGCAGATTGCGCATCGGCGCGCTGGTGCGCAACACGGACCTGGCCGCCGATGCCCGTGTGCGCCGAGATTACGGCGTGCTGGCCCGGGCATTGTTGGCCGGCGCTTCCGGTCAACTGCGCAACATGGCCACGACCGCCGGCAACCTGTTGCAACGTACCCGCTGTCCGTACTTCTATGACACCAACATGCCTTGCAACAAGCGAATGCCCGGCAGCGGCTGTTCGGCGCTGGGCGGGTTCAGCCGTAAGCACGCGATCGTTGGTGTGAGCGATGCGTGCATCG
>JBGSTN010001079.1:0-3642 GCA_041736455.1 Burkholderiaceae bacterium
CCGTGCACCGCACCGCGCCGGCGGAGGTCGTGGGGACGATTCAGGCGAAAGCGCGATGCCCCCTCGCCATCGATCTGCTGGCGGGCGTCGAAACCCTGGAGACGAATACGCCGGGCATCGCTGGACCGGGGAATCGAGTGCCGGCGCATCGCGCCCCGGCAACCGGGCCATCGACGATGATCCAGCCCCTGCCGGTCGAGGGCATCGATGACGCGGGCCGTCGACGGATACTCGCAGGCGGTGCGCTGGTCATCTTCACCTCGGGTTCCACGGGACTTCCCAAAGGTGTCGTGCTCTCCCATGATGCGTTCTACGGGAAGCTCCAGCAGAACCAGCGCGTCTTCCAGGCCGGACCCGACACTTCGACGCTGCTCGTGCTGAGCGACACGTTCAGCTTCGGCATCTGGGTGGCGCTGATGACGCTGATGCACGGCGGCAGGGTGACGATGCACGAGCGCTTCACGCCCCAGGCGTTCCTCGATGCGCTGTGCCTCGAACGGATCAGCTTCGCAGGCGTGATTCCCACGATGATGCGCGCAACCTTCGCGAGCCTCACATCCGATACCCTGAACCAGGCGAGGGCAGACATCGCCGCACTCGGTCGGCTGCGCCAGGTCGTCATTGGCGGCGAATCTCTCGGCCCGCATCTGTCTTCCGAGTTGCGCGCGTTCGTCGCACCGGCGAAGCTGTTCGACGTCTATGGCCTGACCGAGACATCGACCAGCGACTTCATGCTGTCGCCGGATGACCATGCCGCGCACCCGGGGAGCATCGGGCGACCGTTTCCAGGCATCCGCCATCGTGTGGTCGACAGCCAAGGTCGGGTCAGCCCACCGGGCGTCGTCGGTGAACTGCAACTGGCGACACCCTACATCATGACCGGCTACCTCGGCGACGCGGAACAGACGGCGCAAGCCTTCAGCGCCGACTGGTTTCGGACCGGAGATCTCGCCACCGAGGCAGAGGATGGCTTCGTGAGCATCGTCGGGCGCTTGAAGGAACTCATCGTGCGGGGCGGCAACAAGATCACGCCGCTCGAAGTGGAGCTCGCGCTGTTGAAGTGCGAGGGCGTTGCCAATGCGCTGGTGGCTGGCCTACCGGACGCCATCATGGGTCAGCGGATCCATGCGCTGCTCGTCGCAAGGCCCGGCGCGCGGTTGAGCGAGCAGGGCATCCGTGAGGCGCTGGCTGCTCATCTGGAAAAGTTCAAGGCCCCGGACGCCTACTATATCGGCGATGAACTGCCGACCGGGCGCACC
Source organism: Burkholderiaceae bacterium (assembly GCA_041736455.1). Classification (GTDB taxonomy): domain Bacteria; phylum Pseudomonadota; class Gammaproteobacteria; order Burkholderiales; family Burkholderiaceae_E; genus JAUIAI01. The sequence goes on from JBGSTN010001079.1 coordinate 1,260, forward strand.
GGTAAGATCGATAGAGGACAACTGCAGAAGCAGTTGTCGGCCGGTACCCTCACGCCCCTTGCGGGCTGAGCCGGCTTCACCGACAGGACACCATGGAAACCACCACCTACACGGTCATCCGGACCTCGCTGGCCGACGGCGTCGGCCACCTCGAACTGCACCGTCCCGAGCGACTCAATGCTCTTTCCAAGGACATGCTGCTGGAGATCGGTGATGCGATGGATCGCTTCGAGCGCGACGATTCCGTGTGTGTCGTCGTATTGAGCGGCGCCGGCAAGGGCTTCTCGTCGGGCTTCGACCTGAAGGACCAGATGCAGCGCAACCCGAAGGGGCCCGCAGTCTGGAAGGAGATCCTCGCGCTGGACTTCGACACGACGATGCGCTTCTGGCGCAGTCCGAAGCCGACGGTGGCAGCCGTTCATGGACCGTGCGTGGCGGGCGCATTCGAGATGGCACTCGCCTGCGACATCACGATCGCCGGCGAGGATGCCGTGTTCGGCGAACCGGAACTGCGCTTCGGCGCAGGCATCGTGACGATGCTGTTGCCGTGGATGACGTCGCCGAAACACGCGAAGCGCATCATCTTCAGCGGCCAGGACAAGGTACCCGCCGCGCTGGCGATGCAGATGGGCCTGGTGAGCGAAGTGGTCGCTGTCGGGCAACATCTCGAGGTCGCGATGCGCGTCGCGCGCAACATCGCGAAGATGGATCCGGAACTGGTGCAGCAGACCAAGAAGGCGATGCAGCGCACCTACGATGTCCAGGGCATCGAGGCCGCGCTCGCTGCCGCACTCGACATCGATCACTCGATCGAATCGCACGGCTCGCCGGACAAGGTTCGATTCATGGATATTGCGCGGGCCGATGGGCTCAAGGCTGCGTTGGCGTGGCGGGCGGGGCGGTTCGAGGCCGAGTGAGCCGGGGGTGAAACCACGTCCGATTTTGACCGTCGGATAGTCGTGCCCATTCCCGGCGGCAGGTTCCGTTGTCGACCTTGACGTGAAACTCAGTCCTCCAGCCACTTCTGCATGAAGCAGGCTTGCCCCATTTCGGGCCGCAAGGAGTAGAACGCGAATCCCGCCTTCTCGTAGAGCGTCATCGCTCCCCGATTACCCGCCAGCACTTCGAGCGTCAGCTTGCAGCACCCCATCGCCCGGGCAATCCCCTCCATCTCGCCGATCAGCTGCCGCGCGATTCCCCGCCGCCGATGATCGACATGCACCGCGATGTCGTGGATGTTGAGCAACCGGCGAGCCGCGAAAGTCGACACGCTCCAGAACGCATTGCATAGCCCGACGGCCTGACCGTCGTCGTAGGCCAGCATCCCGATCCAGGTCGGGCACTCACCCAGCGCCACCGGCAGATTCTGCAATCGCTCAGCCGGCAGCGCCTCGCCACCACCTTCGGGCGACTGCGCGTAATGATCGAGCATGCCGATGAGGTCGGCACGGTGCATCGGGTTCAGCAGGTCGATTCGAACGATATCCATCGGACAAGTATAGGCAACCATGGGCGGGCCGATCGACGCAGCATCCGTAGCAGGAACCTACGATAGCGTTCGCATGACCACGATGCCCGCCGCGATCAGCGCGGCCGCGATGATCCGGTTCCGTCCGAACGGCTCGCGCAGGAACACCGCCCCGATCACCGCCGCGAAGATCACGCTCGTCTCGCGCAGCGAAGACACCACGGCCATCGCGCCCAGGCTCATCGCATAGATCACCAGCCCGTATGCTGCCGAGGAAGCGATGCCGCCGAGCAGGATCTTGCCCGGATGGGCGACCAGGTAGTCCTTCCATCGTGCAGGTTCGCGCAACAGCAGGTAGATGCCCACAGGGACCACCTCGAACAGGAACAGCCAAACGATGAAACCGAGCTCGTTGCCGGCCAGCCGAACGCCCATGCCATCGTTGACCGTGTAGATTGCGATCAGCAGCCCGGTGATCCCACCCCACAGTTTCGCGTTGCGCGGCATCGTGCCGAAACGTCCGCCGAACAGCGCGATGCTCATGATGCCCACGCTGACCAGCGCGATGCCGGCCATCGTGCCGGGCGTGAGCCGTTCCCCGGCCACGACCGCGGCGCCGAACATGACGAACAGCGGCGCCATGCCGCGCAGCATCGGATAGACCTGCGACAGATCGCCGGCGCGATAGGCACGCGCCAGGCTGACGTAGTAGAGGTTATGGATGACGATCGAGGAGGCGATGTACGGCCAGCTCGCCGGATCCGGTGCTTCGATGAAGGGCAGGGCGGCAACGCAGACCACCGAACCGACCAACTGGTAGCTCGCGATGCTGATCAGCGGATTGCCACCGGCCTTGGCGAGTGCATTCCAGACGGCATGCAGCACCGCTGCAGCGAGCACCAGCGCCACGACGCC
>JBGSTN010000772.1:0-3109 GCA_041736455.1 Burkholderiaceae bacterium
GGGCGAGGCGCGCGGCAACGAGATCTGCCGCGCGTTCGGCAATGCGTTTCCGGTCGCCTACCGCGACGATACGCCCGCGCGACTGGCCGTGGCCGACATCGAACAGATCATGGGGCTCAGCGACGAGAGGCCGCTTGCCGTGCGACTGTACCGGATGCCCGAAGCGCTGCCCGGGCAGTTCCGGTTCAAGCTCTTTCATCGCGGCCACGCCATCACGCTGTCCAACAGCATGCCAATGCTCGAACACACGGGCATGCTCGTGCTCAACGAGCTGCCCTACGAGATTCGACCTCTCGGCATGCCGACAAACTGGGTCCACGACTTCGGTCTCGAGACCACCACGGGCCAGGATCGACCGATCGAAGACCTCGCGTCGGTCTTCGAGAGCGCCCTCCTCCAGGTCTTCGATGGCGCAGCAGAGAGCGACAACTTCAACCGGCTGGTGATCAGCGCTCTGCTGCCCGTGCACGAAATCGCGGTGTTGCGTGCCTATGCGAAGTACATGCGCCAGTCGGGTTTTCCGCTGTCGCAGTCGTTCATCGAGAATTCTCTGAACGCGCACCCGGCGATCGCGCGGCAACTGATCGCCCTGTTCGACGCCCGCTTCGATCCGGGCCGCGACACCGACGACGTGGCGGTGCAGGACCACGTGAACGCGATCGAACAAGCGCTCGAGCGCGTCGAGAACCTGTCCGAAGACCGCGTGCTGCGACATATCCTGGCACTCATCATGGCGACGCTGCGAACCAACGTCTGGCGTCGCGACGCCCAGGGAGCTCGTCGGCCCTTCATCTCGATCAAGTTCGACCCGTCGCGCGTGCCGGGCCTGCCGGAACCCGTTCCCGCCTACGAGGTATTCGTCTATTCGCCACGCTTCGAAGGCGTCCATCTGCGCGGCAGCCCGGTCGCACGCGGTGGACTGCGCTGGTCGGATCGGCCCGAGGATTTCCGTACCGAGGTTCTCGGCCTGATGAAAGCGCAGATGGTCAAGAACACCGTGATCGTTCCCGCAGGATCCAAGGGCGGCTTCGTGCTCAAGCGTGCGCCCTCACCCGCCGATCGCGAGGCCTGGCTCGCCGAAGGTATCGCCTGCTACAAGGACTACCTGCGTGGCCTGCTCGATGTGACCGACAACCGGGTCGGTGATCGGATCGTGCCACCCCCCGATACCCGCGGTCCGGTTCTCGACGATCCGTATCTCGTCGTGGCCGCCGACAAGGGCACTGCCACTTTTTCAGACCACGCCAATGCGGTCAGCGGCGAGTATGGCTTCTGGATGGGTGACGCCTTCGCGTCGGGCGGCAGTGCCGGCTACGATCACAAGGAGATGGGCATCACCGCCCGTGGTGCCTGGGAATCCGTCAAGCGACATTTCCGTGAACTGGGTCTGGACACGCAGTCCACGCCATTCACCGTGGTGGGCATCGGCGACATGTCGGGCGACGTCTTCGGCAATGCGATGCTGCTATCCGAACACATCCGGCTGGTGGCGGCCTTCGACCACCGCCATGTCTTCCTCGATCCGGCACCCGACGAAGCGATCAGCTTCGCCGAGCGCAAGCGACTCTTCGAGCTGCCCCGTTCGAGCTGGGCGGACTACGATCGCGACCTCATCTCCGCCGGCGGCGGCGTTCATTCCCGCAGCGCCAAGTCGATCACGATCAGTCCGCAAGTGCAGGCACTGCTCGGCATCGACGCGCGCTCGCTGACGCCCGCCGAACTGATCAGCATGATCCTGAAGGCACCGGTCGATCTGCTGTTCAATGGCGGCATCGGCACGTATGTGAAAGCCGCGTCGGAGACCCATGCGGATGTCGGTGACCGCAGCAACGACAACCTGCGAGTCGATGGCGCTCAATTGCGCTGCAAGGTCGTCGGCGAAGGCGGCAATCTCGGGCTGACGCAAAGAGGCCGTATCGAGTATGCGCTCGGCGGTGGCCGCATCTACACCGATGCCATCGACAATTCCGCCGGTGTCGATACGTCCGACCATGAAGTCAACATCAAGATCCTCCTCGGCCTGGCCATCGAGGATGGCGAGTTGACAATGAAGCAGCGCGACAAGCTGCTCGCGAAAATGACCGCTGACGTGGCCGCCCATGTCGTGCGCGACAATTACCTGCAATCGCAGGTGATCTCCGTCACCGGGCGCCTGGCGCAGCAACTGCTCGATGCGCAGCAGCGTTACATCCGCGCACTGGAAAAATCGGGTCGTTTGACGCGCACGCTGGAGTTTCTCCCGAATGACGAGGAGATCGCCGAACGCCGCGTTGCCGGCACCGGCCTGGTCAATCCCGAACGAGCCGTGCTGCTCGCCTACTGCAAGAACTGGGTCTACGACGAGCTGCTTGCATCGGACCTGCCCGACGACGAATGGGTTGCTTCGGCGCTGCGCCAGTATTTCCCGAACGAACTGGGCGACCGATTCGGCCACTACATGCGGCGCCATCCGTTACGGCGCGAGATCATCACGACTTACGTGATGAATGGCATGGTCAACCGGGTTGGCAGCACGTTCGTGCACCGGATCGGCGAGTCGACCGGCGCGCGCACTCACGAGATCGTCCGCGCATTCCTGCTGGTACGCGAATTGTTCGGCTTCGTGGAGATCTGGGAGCAGATCGAGGCACTGGACAATCGTATCGACGACGCCGTCCAGGCCGATCTGCTGATCGAAGCGCAGCGGCTCATCGAGCGCGCAACGACCTGGTTGCTGCGTTCACCCCGTTTGTCCGATCCGATCGGTGACACCATCAAGATCTTCAAGCCGGCGATCGCCGTGTTGCTGGCGAGCCTGCACGGGCTGCTCAGTGACGGCGAGCGCCAGCACCTCGACGAACTCACCCGCAAGGCCATGGACAGCGGCGTGCCGGAAACGCTCGCCCGTCACGTCTATGCACTCGATTCGCTGCATGCCACCCTGGACATCATCGAGGTTGCCGGCAGCAGCCGCGCACCACTCGAAGACACCGCGCGCGTCTACTTCACGCTGACCAATCGGCTTGGCGTGCCCTGGATCCGGGAACGCATCGCCGCGCTGCCCGCCAACCAGCACTGGCGCATGCTGGCTCGCGCCGGCCTGCTCGACGATCTGTCCGAGGTCCAGCGC
>JBGSTN010000096.1:0-9833 GCA_041736455.1 Burkholderiaceae bacterium
ATGGCCGGCCGGTCGTCGGCCCGGGTCCGGACCGCGGTGTCGTGTTCCAGTCCTTCGCGCTCTTCCCGTGGCGCACGGTGCTCGACAACGTCGCCTTCGGTCCGAAGATGCGTGGCGTGCCGAAGGACAAGCGCCACGAAATCGCCCGTGAGTATCTCGAGCTCGCCGGCCTGTCGCACGCCGCAGAGCGCTATCCGAATGAACTGTCGGGTGGCATGCAGCAGCGTGTCGGCGTCGTCCGCGCACTGGCCAACGAACCGGCCGTGCTGCTGATGGACGAACCGTTCGCGAGTGTCGACGCCCAGACCCGAATGACACTGCAGGAAGAACTGACGCGGATATGGGAAGACCGCCGTCCGACGGTGCTCTTCATCACCCACGATGTCGCCGAAGCAGTCTTCCTCGCCAACCGCGTGATCGTGCTGACGAAGGGCGCCGTGCACGACGACATCGCGATCGACCTGCCGCGGCCGCGTGTCTGGCAGTCTCTGATCGAGGACGACCGCTTCAAGACACTCTCGGCCCGGGTGCTACAGCAGGTGCGCTCCGCATGAGGACGCCATGGGCATGAGGACGTCATGGGCCTGATGCGGGACGCGGCCATGTCGTCCCGCGGGCGGATCGTCATCGGGGCGATCGTGCTGCTCGTCGGCTGGAAGCTCGCGATGGTGGCGCTCGCGCCACACAAGGTGGCCGACGACATCCAGCCCAACAGCGCCGGCCGGGTCAACGTGCGCGTCGAACTGACAGTACCTGCCGAGCGCTTCCATGTCCTCGCGTTCCAGAAGTTCGGCCGTGTTTCGGGCACCCGCGAGAACACCGTCGACGTGCGCAGCGTCCCGAACGAAGACCTGAACGCATTGGCCCGCCCGTATTGGGTAAGGCGCGTGGTCCCGCTGACACCCGGATGACCCTCGGACCAAACCCCGATCGCGATCCGGCGACTGCCGGCAGCGATCTCCAGCCAACCAAGAAGGAGACACCATGAAGGGAGACAACATGCAGGACACCACGATCAGCACTTCGACGATGACCGACCGAGCGCCGATGTCGCGTCGCCGCACGAGCCTGAAGACCAACGTGCTCAAAAGCGTGACGATCGCACTGGCCGCCACCGCCGCGCTGCTCGGACTGGAGCCGACGCCGGTCGCCGCGCAGGACATGATCAAGATGAAGGCCGGCATGGTCACCGGCGTCGACCAGATCGGCCTGCCGATCGCGCTCGAGCAAGGTTTCTTCGAAAAGAACGGCCTCGATGTCGAACTGGCCCGCCCCTACGCGACCGGCGTCGACGCGCTCAACGCGCTGCAGGCCGGCGAAAGCCAGATCGTCCAGGTCGGCGTGCCGATGATCGGTGCGGTGCTGCGTGGCATGGACCTGATCGCTCTGGGCAACTACAGTGGCAATGCGACCAAGCTCGGCTCGGACGCGACGATGGCCCTCGTCGCGCGCGATGGCTCCGGCATCGAGAAAGGGAAACTTGCCACACTCAAGGGCAAGCGAATCGCCGCGTCCTTCGGCACGATCAATCACCTCTATGTGCTCGCCCTGCTCGAGAAGGGTGGTCTGACCCCGACCGACGTCACGCTCGTCAATACCCCGCCGCCGGACATGACCGTGGCACTGCTGTCGAAAGGCATCGACGCCTTCTCGGCCTGGGACCCGTGGCCCATCGTCGCCGAGAAGGACGTGCCAGGCGCCTACACCGTTATCCGCGGCGGTGACGTGATCGCCTATGTCGGCTTCAACGTCGCCACCCGTGACTGGGTCGCGAAGAACGGAACGACGATCGAGAAGTTCCTTGCTGCCGTCTCCGAAGCCGACCAGTGGATGCGCAAGCATCCGAAGGAAGCCGCCCAGACGGCGACGCGCTGGATCCCGGGCCTGAAGGTCGAAGTTGCCGAGGCCGCGATGCAATTCAACATCACCCAGGCGGACCGCCGACTCTCCGCCAACAACTACCGCGCCCTGTGGGCGGCGCAGGAACGGCTCAATCGGCTCGGCATCCTGAAGTCGACGTTCGATGTCAACAAGCACATCGATCCGCGGCCCATGCTGAAGGTGATGAAGGAGAAGCCGGAACTGTTCTCGGACCTGCCGGCCATTCCGGCGGACGTGGCGATCGGGGCGGGGTATGAGTTCAAGCCGTAGACCGGGCTAGCAGATGGCGGTTGCAGCGCGCTCCAGGTACGGCGCCTTTCAGACCTACTGCGGGGCATGACTGGTGACGCTGCAACCACGCCCAGCTCGTTTGGCCTCGTACAGCGCGTTGTCCGCCCGTTTGATGACGGCTGGCAGACTTTCACCCTCGTCGGCCTGTGCGATTCCCGCGGAGAAGGTGTAAACAACACCCGCGCGCGGCTTCAGTGACCTGCGCACGCGTTCGAGAATCACTTCGGCTTCCGCCAGTGAGGTCCCTGGCATGAGAAGCAGGAACTCTTCGCCGCCGATTCGGCCAAGCAAGTGGGATGAGCGTACCTTCTGCTTCACGTGCGAGCAGAACGCGCGCAGCACGGCGTCGCCAGCGTGATGCCCGTAGGTATCGTTGATTGCCTTGAAATGGTCGAGATCGAAGATCGCCAGGCTGAGAGGCTGCGCCTGGCGGCGTCGATCAGCTAGCGCCATGTCGCCCATCTGCAGAATGTGACGACGATTCGACACGCCGGTCAAAGCATCGGTACGCGCCTCTTTCTCCGCCTTGCCGTGGGCCTTGCGCAGCGCCTGGACCAGCGATTCGTTGAGCTGAAGCAAACGCTCGAGTTCGGCATTTCGCTCGCAGTGCTCTCGGCGCTGCCGGTAGAGCTCCACGAAAACGCCGACCTTGCTTTCGAGCACACGTGGATCGACGGGCTTGATCAGGAAATCCACTGCGCCGGCTTCGTAGCCTTGAAAGGTGCGCGACGGATCGGGCACATTGCCCGTCAGGAAAATGATCGGCACGCTGCGCGTCGGGTGATTGCGGCGCATCCGCTCAGCCAGCTCGAATCCGTCCATCTCGGGCATCTGAACATCCAGTAGCGCCAATGCAAACTCGTGCTGTTCCATCATTTCGAGTGCATGGGCGGCGGAACTCGTTACCAGCACGGAGAGGCCCGGTCGAGCCAGCTGCGACTGGGTCGCCAGGAGGTTGTCCTCGATATCGTCGACCACGAGGACGTTGACGGGCGCGGGTGTGTCGGGTCCCGCATCCGAATCCGTGACTACGTGCGTATTGGTCATGTCATGTCCCCGAAGACGCCGCAACCGACGATGCGCTGACGCGACCTCCTGGGATACCGTGGATCGTCAATCGAATTCGCCGGTACGCGCCCTGCTGCCCGATGAAAGCATGAAGTTCGATCGACAGGCTGTTTCGTGAGGCCTCTCATGTCGCGCAAAATGACCAGGATCAACAAGCGTTGCTGAATCCGTCGACGTTACCTCAGCCCCCAGCCTCGACTGTCTTGAACGATCGCCCGCCTGCCGTCGACTCGCAGGAAGAGAAGTTGCCTGCACGAATCATCTTCTCGAACCAGCGCCGGGTCAGACGTCTGCAATGTCGCTCCATCGAAAACGGAAGGTCCGGAACTTCCGGAAAAATCGAACCAAAAGTGTTCGTGAATTCAGGCACTTGAGGTTACCAGTCCAACATGCTGTGTCGAAAACGACCATTTCCTCGTCTCTGGAACAGACTTACATACCCCGACAGACACGTTCTCCAAAGACACCATTCTTCCGATGGATCTCCCAATACTCATTGCCGAAAACATCGCCGCGCTAAAAGGATCGACCAGGCGATCGCGGAGTCTCTGCCGCTTTTCCTGGACGACGTGCAGCGCAAGGACGAGGACGAACCGCGCTTGAGAGATGCCGAGGCCAGACGGCTGCGCGAGCAGGAAGGTCGAACCCGTCGCGCAGAGGATCGACTCGACACTGCGCTCATGGAAGCGCGCATGGCTTACTGGGAATGGGATCTGGACGCCGATCAGGTGACCGCATCGCGGACAATGGACGACCTCTTCGGATTACCACCGGGACAGCAATTCGTTACTTCGCGACACGATTACACTCTGCTGCATCCGGGCGACCGCGTACAGTACAAAGCACGGATGACGGAAGCACGAAGACATCGGACGGGATGGCACTGCCAAGTTCGCATCATTCGCCCGCTTGATGCGAAGGTCGTCTGGCTGGAAGAACGTGCCATGCCGATTGCTCACGATGTCGTCGACAAGCGGGTCTTCATGACCGGCCTCGTCGGGGATGTCACCGAACGCCCTCAGTGGCTGGGGCCAAGCATCGGATCGAGAGCGGACAGCCGCCACTGGCTTCGACTTCCATGACGGTGCTTCACGACGTTGCCAGCACCCCTGCCTCGGCCAACCACGCGCGTTGCGCGGATCGAGGCTACCTCGCCAGGTCGTCATCGACGTGCATACGCGCGTCGTCCTCGGTCATCGCGTCAGCTGGAACCGTGAGTACTTCCGTTGCGGGATACGCCAACCGGCCTCTCGTTTGAAAGCTTGAACACAGCCACGGTCTGCACCAACTGTTGCGCCTGGGTCTTCAAGCTCGCCGCTGCCGCCGCGCTTTCCTCGACCAGCGCGGTGTTATGCTGCGTCACTTGATCCATCTGGTTCACTGCATCGCCGACCTGGGAAATCGCCATGCTTTGCTCGACACTGGCCGATGTGATCTCGGCCACGATGTCGCTCACGCGTTGGATCGAGCCCACGATCTCGCCCATGGTGTTGCCGGCCTGGTCGACCAAGACCGTACCTTGCTCGACTTGCTCCACGCTACGGTCGATGAGAATCTTGATCTCCTTTGCGGCCTCGGCACTGCGCTGAGCCAGACTGCGTACTTCGGATGCAACCACCGCAAAGCCGCGGCCCTGCTCACCGGCGCGGGCGGATTCCACCGCCGCGTTCAGCGAAAGGATGTTGGTCTGGAAAGCGATGCTGTCAATGACACTGATGATGTCGGCGATCTTGCGACTGCTTTCGCTGATGCCTTGCATGGTGGAGACCACTTTGCCGACCACGTCGCCGCCTTGAGCCGCGATGGTCGAAGCCCCCTGGGCCAGCTGGTTGGCCTGCTTGGCGCTTTCGGCGTTGTTGCTTACCGTCGTGCTCAGCTGCTCCATGGTTGCGGCCGTCTGCTGCAGCATGCTGGCCTGCTCTTCCGTACGCTGGCTCAGATCCTGATTGCCTTGGGCGATTTGCGCACTGGCCGTGGCCACACTCTCCGCGTTCGAGCGCACGCTGGATACCACGCCGGACAGGCTCTGCTGCATCTCGCCCAGCGACGCAAGCACGCTGCCGCCCACCACATTCGACGCTCCTGCCACCGCGCTGAGATCGCCGCTGGCCACGCGCCTGGCGATCTTGCCGAGTTGCGATGGCTCAGCCCCGAGGGCTCGTGACAGGCTGCGTGTGATCAGCAACCCGGCAATTGCGGCAACGACGAAGGCAAACAGGCAACCTGCAACGAGAAGATTGCGCAACTTCACATACTCCTCTGCGGCCATGGTCACGAGTTGAGCGGATCGTTCGGTCGTATAGTCCCTGTAGTTCCTTGCAGCTTGCGCAAGCGCTGCCAACAGCGGCCGACATTCATCGTTCATCCTGGCGATCGCTTCTTCGCGCTTGCCTTGCAGCGCCAGATCGACGATTCCAGCGGCCACGGGGCCGTACTTGGCTTCGACGTTCGCCATCTCGGCCACCAGGCTGCGCGCCTCGTCGGGTACGCCGGGATCGGCTGCCATCCTGGTCAGCTGTGCCATCCGGGTGCGCACAGCGTCATGGGCCTTGGTCACTTCGATGTTCACGATATCGCGATCTTGAGCTGTCGCGGCATTGACGATGTCTCGTGCCGAGATGGCACGTCGATCTACCGCCGCGCGAACCTCATATGAGAGCAGCAGTTGTGCATTGATCCCCTGGACGAAATTGGCGAATCTCGTGTTGACCTCATGCAGTGACACGATTGCCAGCCCAGCGATCAGCGTGATGGTCACGGCCAACGTGAAGAACGTGAGCGTCAATTTGGCTCGCATGGTCGAATCTTTGAAATTCATGCTGACTCCGAGGATCGCAGGCATACTCGACGATGCCCGTGGCCGAATAATCCGCTTTTCTTCGAATATCGATCTTCTGAATTGAGCCATCAATCGCTGCCTGTTCTTGGCGCCGAGCCATAGACTTCGCTCATCAGGATGGTCAACGACGACTAGGTTTCGAGTGAAGGTCGCTGATGAAAGATCCAGATACCGTTGAAGACGCGAACCAGACCATCGGGATCCAGACCGATCACGCCGAATGGCAACCGGTCTATGTCGGCTGCACTCATCGACTGAATTGCGTCGGACAGGCCCGGTGTGTCGAAGGTCAATTGCTCCATGGTGTTCCTTTCTCTCTCTCTCTGGTTCCTGGTAGCCCGCTCGAACCTTTCCTCATGTGCGAGTGAATTGTTTGCCGACGTCGGCGAGGAGGGTCATGAATTCAGTCAAATGAATATCGCGAATCAAAGGATCCGGCTGCGCACTGGTCATTGACAATCAGCTGCCATTACCTTGACAAGCCAAGCGGACCTACTTGTCGAGGCTCTCGCGGGCGCGTGCCGATGCTGCGACAGCCTCATCGAAAACCACCATGCCGATCACATGCGTGACGCCGCGTTCGGGGTTGATCGAAAAAGGTATCAGAAGGCGTTCGAATGTCACGGGCGCACCGTCACCGAAATCGAACCGCATGTATTCGTGGGTTGGTTCCGCAAGGTCTACACATCGTCGATATGCCTGCGCAATCGAAACGCCGCTTGCCACGGCGAGATCATCGTTCGTGCTCGACACCGGCATCTTGGCCCTGAGCCCCCGACCGATCTGCACGAAATACGGCTTGCCCTGATCATCGATCGTGGCCATCGTCAACATGCCGGTCGCTGCAAACCGGTTCAAGTCGAAGGCGGTCAGCGGTGGCAGCGCCCCGTGCATTCGAGCATGTCGTTGCCAGACATCGAACAGCTCTCGAACGACAGGATTGCGCATCCGTCGGCGAATCGGTGAGTCGAGCTGCGCCGCGCCGACCAGTGCCAACGGCGCGTCCAGTCGATAGAAGAAGCCCGTCAGTTCGTAGTGCAACTCCGGGCAACCATTCATTTCGTCGACGACGATCTGCTGGAGCAGCGTCGTTCCGAAACCCGTGCGCGATGGTGGTACGGCACGCGGGCCGCCGCTTTCCTGCCATTCGAAGACGAACCGACGATCATCCGGATCGCCGACGATGTCCCATGTGATCGCAATGCGTCCTTGCGGGCTCGACAATGCGCCGTACTTGGCCGCATTGGTGGCCAGTTCGTGAATCACCAGCGCCATGGTCTGGGTGGCCTTCACCGTCAACGCGATGGACGGGCCATCCAGCCGCGCATGCGTGCCGAACGGCTCGAGTTCGCCACGCAGGACGCTTTCGAGCAGCGTCCCGCCGAACGATTCGTCGGTCAATGTCCCGAAGCTGTTCGACAGGGCCTGCAAACGCCCTTCGAACGCCTGGCTGGCTTCGGCCGCCGGCCGGCCAGCGATCAGGCTGCGGCTGGCGATCGACTGCACCACCGACAGCAGGTTCTTGCTGCGGTGGGCCAGTTCCAGCATCAACGTGTGCTGCCGAGCTTCGGCTGCCTTGCGCTCGGACATGTCCTCGAAGACCGCAATCAGGCAATCAACGGCGTCGCGCTGTCCGCGCACGCCGCTGAGCGAGGCATTGACCCACAGCAGGCTGCCGTCGCTGCGGAGCAGGCGATGCTCGAGCACGAACGAGTCGATCGCGCCGGAAAGTGCAAGTTCCAAATGGATATTGACCGAGTCGGCATCCTCTGCCGGAACCAGTTCGAGATAGGTGGCACGGCTGAGCTGTCGGCTCGACAGACCGGTCAGACGCTCGAGCCTTTCATTGCTGCGCGACCAACGTCCCTCGGGCGACAGTTCGCCGATACCGATGGCTGAATTCCTGAACAGTGCCTGCAACCACGCCTCGTTGGCGCGGCGTTCTCGATCGGCCATCTTGTGCGCCGTGGTTTCCTGATGCGCAATGACGGCGAATTGCCGTTTGCCGACCTGCACGGGCGAAACGTTCATCTGGTACCAGCGCTGCTGCGTCGGGCTGTCGCACCGATACTCGGCCGTGAAACTCGACTGGGAACCGTCCAGTACACCCTCGATGCCTTCGAGCGTTCGTCGTGAGTCGGCTTCGGCGTTGGACGCCCGGCGGCAGGCGTCCAGATAATTGGCCCCGGTCGACACGGTCGACAGGTCGTCGACATCGTTCGCGCACGCAGCGTCGAGCCAGGCATCGTTGACCAGGAGGATCTCGCCGCTCGTATCGACCACGGCCACCATCGCTGGCAGCACAGGCGCCGCTTTCGCGGCGAGCAACGGGAAGGTCGAAGAGCGAGTCGGCTTGCGTCCGGGCGGCGACGGCAACAGATCGCCCTTCGCAGGGTCTTTCAGTTTTCGGCGTTGCACGATCATTTCCTGAAAGCACGATCGACTGCGGCACGAGTGCGCTGGCGTGCAATGCAACTGCCGGAGCGCGGCCGTCGAAATCAGTCATTGGCGGCTAAGCGACGGAGTACTCCGACATGCCGGCAGATCGCCTTCGGATAACCTGTGCAAACACATTGCGCCCTGCATTCGTTGTTGTCCAGTGGCAATGTCTTCCGTGTGCATTCGAAAGGCATGTGATCGATCGCCGTTCAAAAGACCTGGCGCTGCCGGACGCCCTGGCCGCACCAGTCGCCCGCCGAGCTCTAGGGGTGCCGCCATCTCGCGCCGACCTGACGCGCTACTTCATGTGCACCATCCCTTTCATCTCGCCGACGCTTTCGTTCGCACGTTCGGTCAGCGCGGCCATGGCGTCGATTTGCGCCTTCTGCACCATCTCTGACAAGACGTTCATGTCTGCCAGTCTCCTTTGCCACGCTTTCTGAACTGCTTCGGTGTGTCTGGTCCAGTCTCCGCCCAGGGTATTTCCCCCCATGGCGACCATGTTGAACTCCTGCAGGTCTTGCATGGCCTGGGTCAGCATGGCCGACTGCGTCTGTGTCACGGCCTGCATTGCGTCGTAGGTGATCTTGCTCGCCACTACCAGGGCCTCGACGTCTTTGCGACGCGCCTCGACGAATGCATTCGTGTCGAGGCTGGGCATCTTGAACTGTTCGATATTGGTAGCCAGGTCGCGAAAAATATCGAAGTCGACGGGGCTGCTTTTCTTGGGATCGGCTGCCATGGCAACTCTCCTGATCGATGAGCTTGGTGAAGACGTGAAGACGCGAGCATCTGCGCGTGCGAGTCGATTTTTCTGTACCTCCGCGCGCCGGTATTGCCACGGCATCGCAAGTCCAACGTTATCCCTGAAACTGTCTTCAGTTGACGTCCTCCCCTCCCTGAAGGAAGGGGATTCCTACGGCGCTACGCGTTAATTTGCGCAATCGCTTCGGCGGGTTCTTGCTTCACCGGACGGCCCGACTGCGCCCTTCCTCCGCAAGCCAACACGGCATGCCCTGCCGCTAAGACATTCATTGCGCCGACCCAATCGGCGTGGTTTTCGTAGCCGCAGACCATACAGGCGAACCGGGCCTGCGTCTGACGATTGTCTGCCGACACATGACCGCAGCATGGACAAGTGCGGCTGGTGTTGCGCGGTGCTACCGCTACCACTTCGCCACCTCGCCAGGCCTGCTTGTATTCCAGTTGCCGGCGGAACTCGGCCCAACCCTGATCCAGGATCGATTTGTTGAGACCCGATTTGGCCCTGACGTTTCGCCCCGGTGCGTCGCGGCTGCCTGCCGCTGACTTTGAC
>JBGSTN010000098.1:0-1740 GCA_041736455.1 Burkholderiaceae bacterium
CTGTCTGCGACGGCGTCGCAGGATCATGCGGCGAGCGGAGCCGCCGACCCTCATGGCTACGACAGGCGTGCGCTGCGTCGCGGCGTGGGCATCGCGTGCATGTGGTACGGGATCGGCAACACCGTCATCGCCAATCCGTCGACGATGGTGGTGGGCCTGAACGCACGGGGGCGGCTCACGCTGTACAACGGCGCGGTCGACATCGGCCAGGGCACCTTCACGATACTGCCGCAGATCTGTGCCGATGCGATCGGCGTCGCGGTCGATCGCATCGAGCAGATCGGTCCCGATACCTCGCTGACCGCCGATGCAGGCAAGAGCTCGGCCTCGCGCCAGACATTCGTGTCGGGCAATGCAGCCCGATTCGCGGGCATGGACCTGCGCCGGCGATTGTGCGCGAAGCTGGGGGTCGATCCCGAGGCGGCGCTCGAGTTCGGTGACGGTTACGTGCGTGTTGCAGGAAACGCCGGCGCGGTCCTGGAACTCGCCAGCCTGCCCGTCGATGCACGCGGCGATGTGCTGACGGGAACGGGCCACTTCGATCCGCCCACGGTCCCCCTGGACACGCAGGGCCAGGGCGTGCCCTATGCCACCTACGGCTTCGCCGCACAGTTCGCCGTCGTCGAAGTCGATATCGAGCTCGGTACGGTGCACGTGCTCGAGATCCACGCGGCTCACGATGTCGGACGCGCGATCAATCCGACCCAGGTCGAAGGCCAGATCCACGGCGGCATTGCGCAGGGACTCGGGTTGGCCTTGATGGAGGATTACCGCAATGGCCGCACCGACAACCTGCACGATTACCTGATCCCGACAGCGGGCGACATGCCTCGTGTCGTGGTCCATCTGGTCGAGGATCCGGAGCCGCTTGGTCCCTGGGGCGCCAAGGGTGTCGGGGAACCCGCGCTGGTGGCTACGGCACCGGCCATCCTCAATGCGATCCGCGCGGCAACCAGTGTCCGTCTGGACCGGGTGCCGGTCACACCGGATCGACTGCGTGCGGCGATCGCCGCGCTGGCCGATCGAAACGTGCATCGGCCATGAACCACGCTCCCGACACGCCGGACGCGGCCGGTTCGCCGGCGGCTCGGGACGATGCCGATCCGACGATCGAATGCGACGCCTGCCCGGTGCTGTGTCGAATCCGCGAAGGGCGTAGCGGTGCCTGCGACCGCTACGCCAATGTGACGGGCACGTTGACCCGTGTCGACCCGCTCGTGCTGATGACACGCCGTCCCGAGGCACCGACGGTACCGTTCGAGTCCTCGGCGTGGCAGGGCGATATCGTGGCGCGTGATCTCTTCGTGACCGGCGTCGGTTCCGGCACGACCTATCCCGATTACAAGCCTGCGCCGTTCATCGTGTCGAGCGACATCGATGGTGTCGACAGCGTCACCGTCGTGACCGAAGGCATCTTCAGCTATTGCAGTTTCCGGGTGAAGATCGACACCGATCGGTTCCTGGGTCCCGAGCAGGCGACGATCCGTCATCGCGGCGAAGCCGTGGGCCATGTGACGACGCAGGAATACGGCTCGCAGTTCCTCTCGCTGGGCGGCGTGCATCACTTGACGGGCGGCTCGAAAAAGGAGGGTCGGGTCACCTGCGACATGATGATGGCGCTGGGCAACAAGGAACCGGTCGCGCTGGCGATCGACGGCGGGGCGGACCTGCTGGTGCAGGCGGGTCGTGCACCTGTCGTCAATGGCGTGACCGAGCGCCGGATGCGCGTCGGCTGCGGCT
>JBGSTN010000102.1:0-2049 GCA_041736455.1 Burkholderiaceae bacterium
GCCTGGCTGCTGACGCGCCCGACCATCGCCGCGGCCATCGTCAGCGCCACCACGCGCGAGCAGCTTGCCGATCTCTTCGCGGCCACGAGCCTTTCCCTGTCACCCGAAGCAATCACCCGTCTCGACAAGGCCAGTGCGATGCCCTGACGGGCACGAGTGCCTGGTCGATCAATCAGACGAAGGAGACGACCTTGAGATCCGGATACCCCTTGTTCGGGCGCAGGCCTGCCGTTGCAACGGCAAGCATTGCAGCCATGGCGTGCGCCGCCGCGCTGACGTTGCTTGTGATCGGTTGTTCCAGCGACGATGACCCGCCCATTGCCAGTGATCCCGTGGTCGCGCCGCCCGTTCAACCGGGCACGGATCCGAATGCGGGCAACGGTCGTGAACAGTTCCTGCCACCGGAACCGCCGTCCGGTTACACCCCCAAGCCGATCGTGTTCGCCAATCGCGACATGGTGGTGGCCGCCAACCCGGTGGCGGTCCAGGTCGGCGTCGACGTGCTTGCCAACGGCGGCAAGGCGATCGATGCGGCGATTGCCGTGCAGGCCATGCTCAATCTCGTCGAGCCCCAGTCCTCGGGCATCGGCGGCGGCGCGTTCCTCGTCTATTACGATGCCGCGACGAAGACGATCACCACCTACGACGGACGCGAGACTGCGCCGGCCAGCAGCACCCCCGAACGCTTCCTGAACCCGGACGGAACGCCGCTGGGCTTTCTCGAGGCCGTCGACGGTGGCTTGTCGGTTGGCGTACCGGGCTTGTTGCGGATGCTCGAGATCGCACATCGCGCCCACGGCGCCAGACCTTGGGCCGCGTTGTTCGAACCCGCGATCGACCTGAGCGACAACGGTTTCGCGATTTCTCCGCGCCTTGCGGTGTCGATCGAAGGCGTTCGCGCGCGACTGTCTGCACAGCCCGCAGCCGCCGGTTACTTTCTCAATGCCGATGGCAGCGCGAAGACGGCAGGTACCTTGCTGAAGAACCCGGACCTCGCGCAGACCTTTCGCACCATCGCGAATGAAGGCGCGCAGGCCTTCTATACCGGTGAGCTCGCGACCAGGATCGTTGCGGCCGTGCGCGATTCGCCGACCCGTCCGGGCGACATGACGCTCGACGATCTGGCCGGCTATCAGGCCAAGGAGCGAGCGCCCGTCTGCGTGGTGTATCGGGTCAGCTATCGGGTGTGTGGCATGGGGATGCCCAGTTCGGGCGGCACGACGGTCGGAATGACGTTGAAACTCCTCGAACGGTTCGATCTGCGTGCGCTCGGCAGCAACAGTGTCGATGCGACCCATCTGATGGTCGAGGCATACAAGCTCGCCTATGCCGACCGCGGTGTCTACATGGCCGACAGCGACTTCGTGCCAGTCCCACTGGAAGGCCTGCTCGACGATGCCTATCTTGCGACACGCTCGGCGCTGATCGATCCGGCGAGCGCCATGGCAGCGCCACCGGCTGGCGTGCCGCCGGGCGCAACGGTCGCGATGGGTCGTGATTCTTCGTTGCAGCTGCCCTCGACGAGCCACCTGTCGATCGTCGATCGGGACGGCAACGTGGTGTCGATGACGACGACGATCGAGAACGGTTTCGGCAGCCTGCAGTTCGTCGGGGGCTTTCTGCTTAACAATCAGCTCACCGACTTCTCTTTCCTGCCGACCGACGCGGGCAAGCCCGTCGCCAACCGCGTGCAGGCCGGCAAACGGCCACGCAGCTCGATGTCGCCGACCATCGTGGTCAACGATCGCTCGGGCGAGGTCGAGATGGCGATCGGCTCACCCGGGGGCAGCGCGATCATCCAGTACGTTGCCAAGACCATCGTGGGCGCGGTCGATTTCCAGCTGGACGTCCAGCAGGCCATCAACCTGCCCAACGTCGGGGCCGGCAATACGCCCAGCGTGCGCCTGGAGAAAGGCAGCGTCGACGTGGCCGCCATCAAGGCCGGACTCGAAGCGAAGGGCCACACGGTCGACGATCCGCGTGACGCCACGAGCGGTCTGCACGGCTTCGTGTTCAACGGCACACGCAGCGACGGATCGGCGGGTGCCC
>JBGSTN010000103.1:0-2270 GCA_041736455.1 Burkholderiaceae bacterium
TGTCGGCGATGCGTGACGAAACACGCTCGTTGTTGGCGGTCAGCATCGCCGACAGCGCTTCGGCTTCTGCAGCGTCACCGATCACCAGTACGCGTCGCCCGGGGCTGGCATTCACGGCGGCCTGATGGGCAAGCCATCGAACGGCGAGCACGCCCAGCAGGCCGATGACCGACGCGATCGCGAAGATGCCGCGACCGACCTTGGCTTCGGGCAGCAGGTAGAACAGCACGGTCAGCATCGTCAACGCGATGAAGTAGGCCATCAGCACCCGCTGGACCGTCATCGGAAACGGCTCTTCGAGCGACGAGTCGTAGAGCCCGAGCGCGGTCATAGCGAGCAGCATCAGGGTCGCGTAGACCAGGCCGTGCAGTATCGGCAGCGGCAGCGCTTCGTCGATGAGGCGCACTTCGTAGCCGAGCACCATGGCGACGAACAGCACGGCCGCTTCGATCAACGGCAAGGCGGAGAGCCTTCCCCGCGCGTAGTGGAAGACGGCCCCCATTTCAGCCCGGATCGTCGCTAACCGTTCTTCGCATCGATGGTCTCGGTGGCGACTGCATCGACACGGATGCCGCCGAGCCAGCCGCCAAGCACCAGATATGCCGCGAAGGCGAAAGGCAATGCCACGCCCGCGGCCCAGACGCGCACGAACGGTGACCAGAAGATGCTCATGCCGATCAGCGTCATCAGGATGGTGGTCGCGTAGATGAATGCAGGCGGCGTGCGACGTTGCAGCCAGTTCAGCAGTCGCGAATCGACCTGGCCCGGGTCGAGGTCGGGGACGATGTGGCGCCTGATCTGTTCACGGGCCACTTCGAACAGTACCGGAACCATCATCCAGAGCGTGGCGACCATCGCCGTTCCCGGCCGTGGGCTCGCGGCGGCGATCTGGATGGCGGCCCAGCCGCAGATCAGGCCGGAAATCATCTGGCCCGATGCGCCCATGGCCACGAGGCTGGCCGAACGCCACGGCATCCAGTATCGGTAGAAGCTGATGCCCGCCATGGCGCCCAGGCAAGGCAGGAAGACGTGCAGCACGGTATCGAGCGCATGCACGCCAGCGCTTTCGGCAAGACCGGCGTTGAGGCTCAGGCTCATGATGCCGAGCATCGCAGGCACGACGAGGTACGGCGAATTCAGCGACGCGCCGGCGGGATGGCGCTCCGCGAGTGCGGCCAGTGCGATCGGTATGAACGTCAGCGTTGCGACGAATGCGAACGTCAGCAGGGCGCCGAACCAGCCATGCAGGAGCAGCGTCGAGTCGAACACGAGGCCTGCCGGCAGACCGATCACGCCGACGACGACCATCAGGATCAGCCAGGGGCCGAGCAGGTTGCGCCATGACCGTGCGCGGCTCGCCGGCAGACGCCACCACAGCAGCCCGTTGCAGACGAGCACGACGACCAACGCGATGACGAGACGGCGTGCCTCGATCGGGAGCGGCAGCAGATAGAACGAATCGAGCAGGATCGCCGCAACGAGCATCGCACCGCCAACGCCGACCGTGGTGTCGGAGAGCACGACCTCGGGCCGCAGTCGCCACGCGATACGACGCAACATGGGCGCACTGCCGAGCACGACGAGAAACGCGACGAAGAATGACGCGATCAACAGGATGACGGTAGCCATGCGGCGCGTGAATGCGGGGCGGGAATGCGGGCCCGAAAGGCGGGATGAACGATGCCAGGCGTGTTCGGAATTCGGTTGTTGCGAGTATGACACGCAGGGTATGACGCGGATCCGCAAATCGCACCGCGTCGTCGTCCATTTTTCGTTTCTTATCGAAGCAATTCGGTCGCCATCACGTGCGATCGGTCCGACGAAAACGTGTCGAAAAAAATGACGTAAATTCGATCGACACCGGTGGTGTCAATCGATGCCCGCGGCTTCAGTCGACATTCGCAGCGCCAAGACACATTCGCCGTTTCAATCGACATTCGCCGTTTCATTCGACATTCGCCGTTTCATTCGACATCATCGGCGCCGTTCACTCGCTCGGCATCCGTCAGCGTACCGCATACGTCGCAACTTCGATCGCGCGCCACGCGGATGTCGGACCACTGCATCGTGCGCGCGTCGAGCATCATCAGCCGACCCGTGATCGGCGTGCCGAACCCGCCGACGAGCTGCAATGCCTGTGCGGCCTGCATCGTGCCGATGATGCCGGTCAGCGGCGCGAACACGCCCATCGTGGCGCAGCGCACGTCGTCGACGGACCGGCCTTCGGGAAACAGGCAGTGATAACAGGGCGACGCGGCGTCGCGCGAATC
>JBGSTN010000114.1:0-1835 GCA_041736455.1 Burkholderiaceae bacterium
GAACACGCGACGCCGTGGTCCGCGCAGGTTCCGTCACAGCCTTTGCGCGTGGCCCTTGCTGCACCGACGGGCAAGGCGGCGGCACGGCTGCGCCAATCGATAGATGCGGCGCTCGATGCGCTCCGAAGACAACTGGGTGACGATCTGCCACTCGACGTCTGGGCCACCGATATCGGACCCGCACGCACGCTGCATGCGTTGCTCGGGGCGCGACCCGGCACGCTTCGATATGCGCACAGTGCGGCCAATCCGCTCGATGTCGACGTGCTGTTCATCGACGAAGCGTCGATGGTGAATCTCGAGATGATGGCCGCGCTGCTCGATGCACTGCCGGTGACGACCCGCGTGATACTGCTGGGTGATCGCGATCAGCTGGCCTCGGTCGAAGCCGGCGCCGTCATGGGCGATCTGTGCGAGGGCGCGAGCCTGGCCGATGACGCCAGCGCCTATCCGGCCGTCACCACGGACTGGATCGAAACGCTGACAGGGCAGTCGGTTCCGGTGGCGACAAAGGCGCCCGTTCATGCGCTGGCTCAGCACACCGTCGTGCTGCGCGGAAGCCGGCGATTCAGCGGGCCGATCGGCCGACTCGCAACAGCGGTCAACGCTGGCGATGCCGAGGCGGCCCACGACACGTTGGACGCCGGCGACGACGGCGAAGTGACGGTCCTGGAAACGACCGATCCTCACGACATCACCAGCCTCGCCATCACAGGGCGCGGTGCTGCCCGTCCGGGTTACCGCGATTATCTTGAACGATTGAAGCATCGTCCCGCCGATGACGTCGACTTCCAGCCGTGGGCGATCGATGTCTTGACACGTTTCGACGAGTGCCGGGTTCTGTGCGCAGTGCGCGAAGGACCATGGGGTGTCGCAGGCGTGAATGCCAGCATCGAACGCGCGCTCTTCGAGACGGGACTGCTGCAAAGCCGGGGCGAGTGGTATGACGGTCGACCGGTGATGATCACCCGCAACAATCCCGCGCTCGGTGTGTTCAACGGCGACATCGGACTCGTCCTGAGACCGACCGGTGCTGCTTCGCTGCGCGCCTGCTTTCTGGATGGCACCACGTTCCGGTCGATATCCGTCGGGCGACTGCCCGATGTCGAAACGGCGTTCGCCCTGACGGTGCACAAGAGCCAGGGCTCAGAATTCGACCACGTGATGCTCGTGCTGCCCGACAGCGATTCGGCCGTGCTGACTCGCGAACTGGTCTACACCGGTATCACGCGCGCCAGACGCGCGCTCACACTGGTGATGAATGATCGCGAGCGGTTCGATTCGGCCTGTTTGCGCCGCACGCGGCGCCTCAGTGGACTGGGCGAGTTGCTGCGCAGTCGGTGACTGCCGGCGGCCCAGGACACCAGCGCGGTCGTCGCCCGGGAACGTCTCTTGCCGAGTCCGGGTAGCCGGTACTTCCAGCGTTCGCAAGAGCGGCGCACCCCGAGAGACCGTATCAAGCCACTTTTCAGGAGATACAAAACACCATGTCTTCCACTCCTATGCCACCCTCCTACCAGACCGCGCCCGAACGTGTCGTACCTGCCGGCGTGTCGGGATCGCCTGCCAAGGTTTCCTGGGGATCGATCTTTGCCGGCAGCGCGATTGCGTTGGCGGTCGTCGTTCTTCTCACCACATTGGGTGTCGGTATCGGCCTTGCGAGCGTCGATCCGTTGACCGATGTGAATCCTGGCGAAGGCCTCGCCACCGGTTCATCGATCTATATCGTGGTCATGCAACTCGTCGCCCTGGCGATCGGTGGTTTCGTCGCAGCGCGCCTGGCCGGAATCCCGCGCCTGATGTCCAGTGCGTTGCACGGCGCCGCCGTGTGGGCC
>JBGSTN010000175.1:0-1883 GCA_041736455.1 Burkholderiaceae bacterium
CGATCACCGGGATATGTGGCGCCCGACGAGCGAGCGTGATCAGGACATCGCGCAGCGCCGCAGCCTGCAACGATGTGATCACGCCTACCCGGGCGGACATGGCGGCCAGCGGGCGCTTCACCTGCTCGTCGAACAGGCCTTCGCGCTGCAGTTTGTCGCGCAGCAGCAGAAACTGCTGGTGCAGGTCGCCCGCCCCGGCCGCCTTCAGTCGTTCGACATTGAGCTGGTATTCGCCGCGCGGCTCATAGAGTCCGACAACGACCTGCGCGTCCACTTTCAGCCCATTGCGCAGGTCGAACGGCACCGATGCGGCACGGCTTCGGAAAAGCACCGCGCGCGCCTGGGCCTGATCGTCCTTCAGGGAAAAGTAGCAATGCCCGCTGGCCGCACGGGTGAAATTCGATATCTCTCCGCGGACCCAAAGCAGTGGAAACTGGCGACCGAGCAGCGTGGCCACCTGGCGATTGAGGGCGGCGATCGTGAGCACAGTCGGCGCCTGTGCTGCCGATCCGACACTCGGGCTCGGGTCGAAATCATTCTCCACGCGCGACTTGACAACGGTTCTGTCCACAACCACGGCTCGTGCCGATGAACGGATTTCGACCGGCTGAAGAGCCCGCAAATTCGTCGTAAGTCATTGAATACAGTGAAGTAATTGATTGATCGAAAACGCCGTTAACGCCGTTCGTCGGTAGACTTGACAACTGGCACGGACGCCGGTCAGTGTTCTCCACAAGTTTATCCACAGGCTGGCGCTGCTTTCGCTGTGGCGCGTTTTCATAATTTCATCAAGCCAGCTTGCCGGTAAACGGAAAAAACGCCGACAATCGCTGTCGTGCCGTCCGGCATGCGAGCCGTCAGATGATCGCAGCCGGCGCTGCCACGGTTCGACGCCCGAAGCCCGTCACATCCTCTGCGGAGATTGTCCGTTGTTTTCATTGATTCAGGCCGCTGGTTGGCCCGTATGGTTTCTCATTGGCGCCTCCGTCGCGGCCGTCGCATTGATCGCCGAACGTTTCATGGCTTTGCGCCGTTCCCTGATCCTGCCCGCAGGCCTTCTCGATGAAGTCGTGATGCTGCTGAAGAACCGGCAGATCACGCCCGACCTCGTCACCAAGCTTTCCCGCACGTCGCCGCTCGGCAAAGTCCTCGCCAGCGGCCTGCGTCGTGCTGGGGCCGGCCGTCCGGCGATCCGCGAAACGATGGAAGACACCGGCCGTGCAGTGTCGCACGACTTGAACCGCTACCTGTCGGCGCTCGGCACGATCGCGACCATCGCCCCATTGATGGGGTTGTTCGGCACCGTCGTCGGAATGATCGAGATTTTCGGCGCGCAGGCACCCAGCGGACTGGATCCCCAACGCATGGCCTATGGCATATCGGTCGCCCTGTACAACACGGCGCTCGGCATTCTCGTCGCGATTCCAGCGCTGATCTTCTATCGGCACTTCCGCGCGCGGGTCGACAACTACATGGCAGAAATGGAGCAGCAGGCCTCCCGGCTGACCGACGAGATGGCCAACGCGGGGCTGGACAAACGATGAACTTCAGGCCTCACCGCGCGCCGGACGAACCGGAGATCAACTTCATTCCGCTGATCGATCTGCTGCTCGTGATCCTGATCTTCCTGATGGTCTCGACGACGTTCAGCCGCTACACACAACTCAAGGTCGATCTGCCCAGCGTCTCCAAGGTGCCGTCGACCGAGCAGCCCGACGAGATCGTGATCGCCGTTTCCGCAGAAGGAAAGTATCGGCTTGCCTCCCAGCCCACCAGCGAGCCGCTCGCCCCCCTCGCGCTCGTCGGCGAACTGCGACGCCTCGTCGCCCGAGCCAAGCAGCCGGTGATGGTGATCTATGCCGATGCCGGCGCATCCTCGACTC
>JBGSTN010000206.1:0-7822 GCA_041736455.1 Burkholderiaceae bacterium
CTCGCCGAAGCCGTTCGCGGCCGGACCACCCACCCGGTGGTGGAACCGTTGCGTGTGCATATGGACCGCCACCGGATCGCGCCTGAGCTGCTGACCGATCTGCTCAGTGCCTTCAGCCAGGATGCTGCCGGGTACCGGTTCACCGACCGCGCCGATCTGCTGGACTACTGCCGGCGGTCGGCCAATCCGATCGGCCGGATCTTTCTGCGCATCTTCGATGCCGACGAACCGGCGACACTGGTTCCGTCGGACGCGATCTGCTCCGCGCTGCAATTGATCAACTTCGCGCAGGACATCGGCCAGGACACCACGCGCGGAAGGTGCTACGTTGCCGCAACCGAGCTGCGCGACGCCGGTGTCGACGGGGCGATGCTTCGCGACTGTGTGGCGCTGGGCCGCTGCAACGAACCCGTGCGGGCGATGATCGACGGACAGGTCGAACAGGCAGTGACCCTGTTGCGCGCAGGTCTGCCGCTGCTCCCGGCAGTCTCGGGGCGATTGCGAATGGAATTGGCCGCGATCATCGCGGGTGGTCGCCTGACGGCCGCCCGGGTCGTGGCTGAAGATCCCATCGCGTCCCGAATCAAACTCGGCCGCCGCGACGCGCCCGGCCTGCTGGTGCGCTGGCTCGGCATTTCGATTCTGCACAGGCTTCCATGACGCCAGACGAATATTGCCAACAGAAGGCAGCCGCCAGTGGTTCGAGCTTCTACTACAGCTTCCTGTTTCTCAAGGGCGCGCGACGCAGTGCGATCATGGCCTTCTATGCGTTCTGTCGCGAAGTCGACGACGTGGTCGACGAATCCAGCGATGCCTCGGTCGCGCGGGTGCAGTTGGCGTGGTGGCGTGACGAAGTCGCACGAATGTTCGACGGTGAGGCGCAGCATCCGGTCACGCGTGCGTTGCAACCACATCTGGCAACGTTCGGCCTGCAGCGAAAATGGTTCAACGCCGTCATAGACGGCATGGCGATGGATCTCGAGCAGCAGCGTTACCACGACTTCGAAGGGCTGACTCTCTATTGCCATCGGGTTGCCGGCGTCGTGGGCTGCGCAGCGGCGCAGATCTTCGGTGTGACCGATCCCGCCACGCTCACTTATGCCGATCGTCTCGGCCTGGCGTTCCAGCTCACGAACATCATCCGTGATGTCGGCGACGACGCCCGCCTGGGTCGCATCTATCTGCCCCTGGAAGATCTCGAGCGGTTCGGCATCACACCGGCGGATATCCTCGCCAGAAGGACGCCGCCGGGATTCCTGGAGATGATGTCTTTCCAGACCGATCGCGCGCGGAATGCCTATCGCAGCGCCTACGAAATCCTGCCGCCGGCCGATCGATTGTCGCAGCGGCCCGGACTGATGATGGCGGCGATCTACTCGACCCTGCTTCGCGAAATCGAGCGCGACGGTTTCCGCGTGATGCGCCAGCGCGTTGCGCTCACGCCCATTCGAAAATTCTGGCTGGCATGGCGGACCTGGGTTTCGTCGCAGCCACCTGCCCCGTGACCGTCTCTCCGGACATGTCGATCAGACTGCGTTGCGCCGTGATCGGTGGCGGATGGGCGGGGCTGAGTGCGGCGTGGGAACTTGCACGCCTGGGCCACGACGTCACGGTCTTTGAAGCGGCGCCACGCTCGGGTGGGCGCGCACGAACGATAGAGACGCGCCTCGCCGGTCGGCACGCGGTCCTGGACAATGGTCAACATCTGCTGATCGGTGCATACAGCGGTTGCCTCGCGCTGATCGCTGCAGCGCATCATGGCATCGACGTGGCGAGCAAGGTGAACCGATGTGACGGAAGATCCGCGGCTCAGGCAGACCCGCCTGCCGCGGTTTCGGACGATTCGTCGTCCCTCCACCGGCACCGACCGGTAACGCCTTCCCGCGACGCTCCTGGCGGGCTCGTACGGCTGCCGCTGCAGTTCGACTCGGCGCGACTCGCCCTTCGTCAGCGCGGGCCGGGTAGGCTGGGCCTGATGATCGGATTCCTGACCGCGCGTGGCCTGAGCGGCTATTCGAGGTGGCGCATGCTGGTCCTGAATCTGCGCCTGGCCATCGCCGGATGGCGCGGCTTCGACGGATTGACGGTCTCCGAACTGATGTCGAGATTCGGACAGACCGCGCAGGCCAACGAGCGCTTCTGGACGCCGCTTTGCATCGCTGCGATGAACACCCAGCCTGACCGGGCCTGCGCACAGACGTTCGTGAATGTGCTGCACGACTCGATGATCGCCAGTGCCGACGGGAGCGACTTCCTGGTGCCTGTCCAGGATCTCGGTCATCTGATGCCCGAGCCGATGGTCGACACGCTGCGCAGCATGGGCGAGACGGTCAAGCTGGGCGAGGCGGTTCGTGCGATCACCGCGCGCGGCAAGCGCTGGACCGTGTCGACGACGCGTTCCGGCCGCGACGAGACAGCCTTGACGTTCGACCAATTGGTACTCGCGACGCCCTCGTGGCAGACCGCGAGACTGCTCGAACCGATCGTTCCGGAAGCTGCCGTCATACTCGACGACTTCGAGCAGGAAGCGATCCAGACGGTGTTCCTCGCCTGGGCGCAGGCCGACGTCATGAATTTGCCGACGATGCGCATGCTCGATGAAGACGCGGCGATCGGGCATTACGGACAGTGGTTCTTCGCGCGCGCGCCGCAGCAGGAGCTTCAGATCGGTGCCGTCGTCATCAGTGTTCGTGCGGGGCTGTCGGGCATCAGCAACGACGAGCTCACGAGATCAGTGACCAGGCAGGTCTGCCTGACCCTAGGATTGCCTGCCCCCCTCGATGCCATCGCCGTCAACGAGAAGCGTGCAACCTTTCGATGCACGCCGCAGCGGCCGCGCATCGCGGCGGGACACATTGCCGGACAGCCTTTGCCTCTCGGCATGGCGCTCGCCGGTGACTACTGCCTGGCGAGATATCCGGGCACGCTCGAAGCGGCGGTGCGAAGCGGTACGGCGGCTGCCACGTATCTGCAGCAATCGCGGCACCGATGATCGAAGCGTCGTCGACGCAGCCACGCGGCAGCGAGCGACGATCGAACTGGAGTCAGCGCGGCCATGCGGCAGCGAGCGCATCGTCGATGTGCTCGACACCGACGACCGTCAGTCCCTCGATCGGCTTGCGGGGAAGATTCGCCTTCGGAACGATCGCCCGCGCAAAGCCCAGCTTGGCTGCTTCGCGCAGACGCTCCTGGCCCCTCGGGGCGGGCCTGATCTCACCGGCCAGACCCACTTCGCCGAACGTCGCCAGTCCTCTCGCCAGCGCCCGGTTGCGCAGTGACGATACGGTTGCAAGCAGGATCGCCAGATCGGCTGCCGGTTCGGTGACGCGCACGCCACCGACGGCATTGACGAACACGTCCTGATCGGCACACGAGATTCCGGCATGCCGATTGAGCACGGCCAGCAGCATGGCAAGGCGGGTATTGTCCAATCCCACGGTGAGCCGCCGCGGGTTGGGAAGATTCGCCTGATCGACCAACGCCTGGATCTCGACCAGCAGCGGACGCGTGCCTTCCTGCGTAATGAGCACGCATGAGCCGGCAACTTCGCGCTCGTGTTGCGACAGGAACAGCGCCGAAGGATTGGACACGCCTCGCAGACCGCGATCGGTCATCGCGAACACACCCAACTCGTTGACGGCACCGAACCGGTTCTTGAAGGCCCGCACGAGCCGGTAGGACGACTGACTGTCGCCTTCGAAGTAGAGCACCGTATCGACGATGTGTTCGAGGACACGGGGACCGGCAAGCGTACCCTCCTTCGTCACATGGCCGATCATGACGATCGCCACGCCGGTCTGCTTGGCCAGCCTCGTGAGCTGGGCCGCGCATTCGCGTACCTGGGAAACCGAGCCGGGCGCGGAGTCGAGTGCGGTCGTGTACATCGTCTGGATCGAATCGATCACGACGACCTCCGGCTTGCCGTCGGCGATCGCAGCCGCGATCGACTCGAGTTCGGTTTCGGCCAGCAGCGGCGCCTTCGTCCCCACCAGTCCCAATCGCAGCGCGCGCAGTGCCACCTGGGCCACCGACTCTTCACCAGTCACATACAGGACCGGCATCACGGTTTCGAGCCGGGCGAGCGCCTGGAGCAGGAGCGTCGATTTGCCGATTCCCGGATCACCGCCGATGAGGACTACCGAACCGGCCACCAGCCCGCCGCCGAGCACCCGGTCGAACTCGTCACTGCCCGTCGGAAAACGCTGCACATCTTCGGCCGGCACCTGGTCCAGCGTGACGACGCGACCGCCGCCAGTCGCACCCGCGAGTGCGGGGCGCAACGACTGGCCACGGGTTGCCACGGTCACTTCCTGGAGCTGGTTCCATTCGTTGCAATGCGGACATTGCCCCTGCCACTTCGGCGATTCTCCACCGCATGCCGAGCAGACGAAACGCGTTCGCCCTCGCGAACTGCCGGTACGCGCGGTTGTCATCGACGGCCTGCAGGAACGAAGATCATCGGGTCGGATCAAACGGTGCGAACGCGACGCGGTACGCGTGCGGTGACACGGCACATCAGTTCGTATCCGATCGTGCCCGCGTGCCTGGCCACTTCATCGATACTCACCTGGTCACCCCACAATTGCACCGGCGCACCGACACCGGCCTGCGGGACCGGATCGAGATCGACGGTGAGCATGTCCATCGAGACACGACCGACCAGCCGCGTGCGTCGTCCGGCGACGATGACCGGCGAACCCGTCTCGGCACTGCGCGGATAGCCATCGCCATAACCGCATGCGACGACGCCGACACGCATCGGACGGCCGGCGGTGAACGCCCCGCCATAACCGACATGGTCGCCGGGAAGTATCTTCTGGACACCGATCAACTGCGACTCGAGACACATTGCCGGACGCAGGTCGAACGAAGCGCCATTGCGATCGGCCAGCGGCGAGCCGCCGTAGAGCATGATCCCCGGACGCACCCAATTCACGTGGGTCTGGGGAGCGAGCAGGCATGCTGCCGAATTGGCCAGGCTGCGCTGTCCGGGCAATCCCTGGCACGCCTGCTCGAAACGGGCCCGTGCGTTGACCGTGCCGTCGTGCTCGTCGGCATTCGCGAAGTGCGCCATCAGGCCGATGCGCTCGACGACCGGGCAGGTCACGAGTCGTTCGTAGGCGTGCCGAAAAGCGGACTGGGTGAAGCCGAGCCGGTTCATTCCCGAATTGAACTTGAGCCAAACCTTGAGCCGGCGCGGACCGGCCTGCGACTCCAGCCATACGAGTTGCGACTCGTCGTGCACGACGAGATCGAACTTCGCCGCCACCGCCATTTCCGTGGACACTGCGTCGAATGCACCCTCGAGCAACAGGATCGGCCGTGCCGGTTCCCGCTCCCGGATCTGCAAGGCCGCTTCGAACTCGACGAGGGCGAAGCCATCGGCGTCGCGCAGCCCTGATGCAGCGCTGGCCAATCCGTGACCGTACGCATCGGCCTTGATCACCGCCCACACCTTGGCCTGACCGACGAGTTGGCGCACCCTGGCCAGGTTGTGGGCCATGGCCAGTGGATCGATCAGAGCCTGTAAAGGACGAATCATGTGGTGAACTATACACAGCGATCGCGACTTGCACCGACCCTGTCAGCAGTCCCGACAATCCCACCGGACGACCATGGTATAACACCGCCTCGGTGCGCGCGGTGCGACACCAATCGCGATGCACCTTCAGGCAACCAGCTCCATTGAACCCGACCCGTCTCTCCGTCTCGCTCGGTGCTCAGCGCGTTCAGCCTGCCTGGTCGCTGCCAGAAGAATCAACCGGCAGGCCGCCCTCAGTGCTCAGCCGAAAGTCCAACAGGTTGACACGGGACCGGAATCGACCATGAAGCGCGGGTTCTACACGATCATGATGGCGCAGTTCCTGTCTTCGCTGGCAGACAACGCGTTGCTGATTGCCGCCATCGCGATGCTCGCCGAGATGCTCGCACCCGCATGGACGACGCCGCTGCTCAAGTTGTTCTTCACCATTTCATATGTACTGCTTGCGCCGTTCGTCGGCGCGCTTGCCGACTCGATGCCCAAGGGGCGGGTCATGATGATTTCGAACTTCATCAAGATCATCGGCTGCCTGCTCATGGCCTACACGGTCCATCCGCTGCTCGCCTACGCGATCGTCGGTTTCGGCGCCGCGTCCTACTCGCCGGCCAAGTACGGCATCCTCACCGAGTTGTTGCCGCCCGAGCGGCTCGTCCAGGCCAATGGCTGGATCGAGGGCACGACGGTTGGTTCGATCATTCTGGGCGCCGTCGTCGGCGGCGCGTTGATCAGCCCGGCTGTCTCGGCGCATCTGATCGGGCTCGAGATTCCAGGCTTGAACACCGCGCCCGAAGCGGCGATTGCCATCATCATGGTGATCTACGCGCTCGCCGCCTTCGTGAATCTCGGCATACCGGATACCGGCGCGCGCTACCCGCGCCAACTGCGCCACCCTATCAAGTTGATCCGCGCCTTCGCCCATGCCAACGTGGTTCTCTGGAACGATCGACTCGGCCAGATCTCGCTGGCGATCACCACGCTGTTCTGGGGCGCCGGTGCCACGCTTCAGTTCATCGTGCTCGATTGGGCGCGCGAATCACTGGGCATGCCCCTCAGCCAGGCCGCCCTCCTCCAAGGCATCGTTGCCGTCGGTATCGCCGCTGGTGCCGTGACGGCCGCCCAATACGTGAGGTTGCAGCGTTCCCTGCGCGTGCTGCCGGTGGGAATCGCGCTCGGGATGGTCGTTCCCGCGATGACGCTCGTTCATTCGACCTGGTTCGCCTACCCGTTGCTGGTCATCATCGGCGCACTGGCCGGTTACTTCGTCGTCCCGATGAATGCGTTGCTGCAGCATCGCGGTCATGTGCGCCTGAGTGCTGGCCACTCGATCGCGGTACAGAATTTCAACGAGAACATGAACATCCTTGTCATGCTCGGCGTGTATTCGCTGCTGCTGCATTGGGGTGTACGCGTCAACACCGTGATCGTGCTCTTCGGCGGTTCGATCGCCGTGTTGACCTGGCTGGTCATCAAATGGCACCGGCACAACAAGATCCATCACGACAGCGAGGCGGCCATCGGTGAAAGCCGCCACGATACGGCCCCTGGCCATACCGCTCACTAGCACGCCTGCCCTCGGCCGGCCGCCGAACCTTCGCGGCGGCCACACCCTTCATCGTTCGGGATCGGCTTCGGGATCGGCGATCGAGCGGGCAAGGCAAAGATCGGCCCACGCCTGCCTCTTGGCATCGGGCGTCGCAACGAGATGCTCGAGCGCGTGACTCGCGACGACTGCCATCCGCAGGCCATCGCGGACCAGCCGGAAGGCATGGCCGCGTTCGAACGTCTCGCTCGCTGATCCGGTGACGTCGGCACTCGATGCCCGCGCAACCAGTCCTGACCGACCGACCGCCGCGCGAACGCCTTCTGCCGGCGCATTGCCATCGATCGGCTCGGAGGCGTCGTCGTCGAGCATCCATCCGGTATCGACGAGCGGGCGCTTCCCCAACATGCCGAAAACCATCAGCACGGCAGGTCGGGCGGACGACAGCGCCTCGTCGAGCAACGCGATCGACGAGCCGGCGTCGGCATTGACCGCGATCACAGGGGGGGCGGTGCGACCCTGCTTCACGACTGCCCGCAACATGGCCGCCAACAGGTGCCGATCCGCATCGTTTCCGGCGTCGGACATCTCGTCTTCACCAACGCGCGCCGCATTTCCGTCCCGAGCGATCGTCACCACCAGCCAGCCACACCCGGGACGAGATGACTCGCCCGCGTCGGCGGCCTGAATCGTTGCGCTGTGCCTGGGGATCCAGCGCGGACCCATGCCCAGCGCCGCCC
>JBGSTN010000324.1:0-3159 GCA_041736455.1 Burkholderiaceae bacterium
TACGACGTCATTGCGCGGCGAGTTTTCGGCGTCAGCGTCGGTGGCTCGGACGAACTGTCGGGCTACGCCTTCGCGATCAGTATCACCTGGGCACTGGCGCTGACCACGCTCGACCGGGCGAACGTACGAATCGATGTGCTGTACCAGTACCTGCCGGTGCGAATCGCTGCCATGCTCGACTGGTTGGCTCTGGTCGCGCTGGGCCTGTTCGCCACGGTGCTGACCTGGCAGGCGTGGGGGGTAGTCGCCTATTCGTGGACCGCGAGCTCGACCGCGAATACGCCATTGGGCACGCCGCTGTGGATTCCGCAGTCGCTGTGGCTGGGCGGGCTGCTGTGGTTCCTGGTGGTGCTGGCGCTGCTGCTGATGCGCGCCAGTCTGGCACTGGTGAATGGCGACCTTCCGACGCTGAAGACCATAGCGGGTGTCAGGTCACCCGCCGAGGAGGCCGAAGAGGGTGCGGCCGAAGGCGAACGTCGCATCGCGTCGGAGCGCTCCTGATGGGCGTCATTCCGGTTTCCCTGGCGCTGCTGCTGGTGCTGTTGGCGCTCTGCATTCCGGTGGGCGCAGCGCTCGGCGTACTGGGACTGGCTCTGGACCAGGTTTTTTCGTCGTTGCCTCTCGCCAAGGCCATGGGCGAAATGGCATGGAGTACCAGCAACGAGTTTCTGTTGGTTGCCATCCCGCTGTTCATCATGCTCGGCGAGATCCTGCTGCGCGCCGGCTTTGCGCAGCGAATGTACGATGCCATGGCCAAGTGGCTGAGTTGGCTGCCAGGCGGACTGATGCACGCCAATATCGGTGCATCGTCCGTGTTTGCGGCGACCTCTGGCTCCAGTGTCGCGACTGCAGCCACCGTGGGTACCGTGGCGTTGCCTCAGATCAAGCGTTTCGGTTACCACGAACCGCTGTTCCTGGGCAGCATCGCCGCAGGCGGTACGCTCGGAATCCTGATTCCGCCGTCGATCAACCTCGTGATCTACGGTGTGCTGACCAACACGTCCGTGCCCAAGCTGTACCTGGCCGGCATCCTGCCCGGGCTGCTGGCGGCACTGTCCTTCATGGCGGTGATCATCGGCGCCTGCCTTTGGCGCCCGGCCTGGGGGGGTGAGGCTGTGCATGCCACCTGGGGCGAACGCATGTCGAGCCTGGTTCACCTGATTCCGCCGTTGCTGATCTTCCTGCTGGTGGTGGGCTCGATCTATGCGGGCCTGGCGACGCCGACGGAAGCTGCCGCGCTCGGCGTGGTCGGCGCGATGGTCCTGGCTGCGATGTATCGACGCGTGACATGGCAGATGCTGCGCGAGGTCGCCGAGAACACGATGCGTTCGACCGCGATGATCATGTTGATCGTCGTAGCGGCCGGCTTCCTCAATTTCGTGATGTCTTCGATCGGCCTGACCGACGCCATCAACCAGACGATGACCAGTCTCGGCTGGTCGCCTGCGGCAATGCTGCTGGCCATGGTGGTCTTCTATGTCATCCTCGGCTGCTTCATGGAGACGCTGTCGATGATGATCACGACGATTCCGATCGTGGCGCCCATCATGGTCGCCCTCGGCTACGATCCGGTGTGGCTGGGCATCGTGATCATCATCCTCGTCGAAACGGCGCTCATCACGCCACCGGTGGGCCTGAACCTCTTCGTGGTGCAAAGCCTTCGCAGGAGCGGCTCGATCCAGGCGGTGATAAGCGGATCGTTGCCTTTCGTGGCAGGCCTGTTCGCGGTGATCGCGCTGCTGGCGCTTTGGCCTGACCTCGCACTCTGGCTGCCTCGCGCATTCGGTTGAAACACTTGCCTGGAGCAACGATGCAAGCACTGGATCGAAACAAGACGAACGCCGTGGCGTTCTACGACCTCATGTTCAATCAGTGTCGCCCGCGCGAGGCTATCGAGCGTTTCGCGGGAGCCGAATACATCCAGCACAACCCGCATGTGGTCGACGGCAAGCAAGGCTTCATCGAGTATTTCGAGCGCATGGCACGCGAGTATCCCGGCAAGAGCGTGCAGTTCAAGCGGGTATTCGCCGACGGCGATCACGTGATTCTCCACTGTCACCAGCGCTGGCCTGGCGACAACGACTACGCAGGGATCGACATCTTCAGGTTCGATGTCGATGGCAAGGTGGTGGAGCATTGGGATGTGCTCCAGGTGGTACCCACCGCGTCAAGGAATCCGAACGGAATCTTCTGACCGGTCGCCATCGTATGACCATTCGTTTCCGTCTGCTGTTGTTGGTCTTTGTCGTATGGTTGCCGGCTGCCGCCGCGATCGGTCTGCTGGCGCGAGAGACCTACCTGCGGGAGGTTGCCGGCACGCGCGCCGACATCCGCGATCACGCACGGTTCCTCAATCGGGCGGTCGAACGGGAGATCGACCAACGCATCACGGTTGCAAGAACGCTTGCGGCGTCCGATGCATTGCGCCGCGCCGACCTGACGGCTTTTCAGCAAGAGTCGAGTACCGCACTGGCCGGCCGCGAGAGCCGGGCCGTACTCCTCGATCGAGAAGAGATGCTCACCGACAGCTACCGGTCCGGCGACGAATGGCAGAGGTCGCCGCGACCGACCGACGTACCGTTCGTCGATGCCGAGCACGTCATCTTCTTCGTTTCGAGCGCGCCCTCGATCGGACAACCCGTATTGCTGGTCCTGGTGCCTGAGGCGCATGTGAAGCCGACACGCTACAACATCGGCGTGACCCTCGAACTGCCGGTCGTGCAGTCCCTGGTCGCGGCCGCCACCATTCCCGAAGGCGGAGTCGCATCGGTCATCGACGACAGGCAACGACTGATGGCGCGCAGTCGGGATCCGCTCAAGTGGATCGGCAAGACCGCCACGGGACAACTGCAGCGACGCGCCCAGAGCGGCGAGGAGGGATTTGCCGAGTCAGTCACTCTCGACGGTATCCCGTCTCTGTCCTACCTGTCGCAGTCGAGTCGTCATGGCTGGGCAGTCGTCGTTTCGCTGCCCCAGGCAGCGCTCTCCGCCACAGCGCGACTCGTCACGATCCAGGCCATCGCCGCGTCGTGCAGTCTGCTGCTTCTCGGATTGGCGCTCGCGTTCCTGGCGGCGCGGCGCATCAGCGAACCCCTGTTGAAACTGCGTCAGGCGGCTGTCGAACTCGGTTTGAACCGACTGCCTCGCGCGGTCCGGACC
>JBGSTN010000331.1:0-3266 GCA_041736455.1 Burkholderiaceae bacterium
GTGGCGTGATGGTGGCGTTCGAGGCCGCCGTCGCGGGCGGCATCCCGATCATCAAGGCGCTGCGTGAAGGGCTCAGCGCCAACCGTATCGAGTCGATCGCCGGCATCATCAATGGCACCACCAACTACATCCTGTCCGAAATGCGTGACAAGGGCGCGACGTTCGACACCGTGCTCAAGGATGCGCAGGCGCTCGGTTACGCGGAGGCGGATCCCACCTTCGACATCGAAGGGATCGATGCCGCACACAAGCTCGCGATCCTGGCGGCCATCGCGTTCGGCGTACCCGTGCAGTTCGATCGTTGCCATGTCGAGGGGATCAACGGGCTCGATGGTCGGGATATCGGCTATGCGGACAAGCTCGGCTATCGGATCAAGCTCATCGCGATGGCCAGGCGTCGCGCGGGAAGCTGCGCGGGACCGGATCTCGTTGCCTCGAAGGCTGGCATCGAGTTGCGCGTGCATCCGACACTGATCCCCGAGAAGCGCCTGATCGCCAATGTCGAAGGCGCGATGAATGCGGTCTGGGTCAAGGGCGACGCCGTGGGCCAGACGCTCTATTACGGCCAGGGCGCGGGCGCGATGCCTACCGCGAGTGCCGTGGTCGCCGACCTGATCGATGTGGCCAGGACGCTCACGGCCGATCCGGAGCACCGTGTCCCGCATCTCGCATTCCAGGCCGATTCGCTCGCGGCGACGCAGATGGATTCTCCCATCCTGCCGATGGGGGAAACCGAGACCGCCTACTATCTGCGCCTGCGAGTGGCCGACGAACCGGGCGTGCTTGCCGATGTGACGCGCTTCCTTGCCGACGCGAAGATTTCGCTCGAATCGGTCCTGCAGCCGGCGCCCGCCTCGGACAGTGGAGATACCGACGTGATCCTGCTCACGCACCGCACGGTGGAGCATCGGATGAACGATGCAGTGACCCGCATCGAGGGACTCGACACGGTTCTGGGCAAGGTCGTTCGCATTCGACTCGAGGACTTGAAGTAGATGCGTTATGTTTCGACCCGCGGCGGTTTGCTTGGCGCCGATCGGTTCTGCGATGTTCTGCTGGGTGGATTGGCGCCCGACGGCGGGCTGGTCATGCCGGCCGAGTATCCGCGCATCGACGCCCAGACATTGGTGGCCTGGCGTTCGCTGGGTTACGCGGATCTCGCCTTCGAAGTGATCTCGCGATTCGCCACCGATATCCCGGCGGATGCCTTGCGCGGTATCGTCGATCGCGCCTACAGCCCGGCGACGTTCGGCAGTGCGGCGATCACGCCGGTCACGGAACTGGAGCCCGAACTGCTGCTGGCGCACCTGTCGAACGGGCCGACGCTCGCCTTCAAGGATGTGGCGATGCAACTGCTCGGGCAACTGTTCGAATGGGTGCTGGCCGAGCGTGGCGAGACGTTGAACATCCTGGGCGCCACGTCGGGCGATACCGGTAGCGCGGCCGAACACGCGATGCGCGGCCGACGTGGCGTGCGCGTGTTCATGCTGTCGCCACACGGGCGCATGAGCGCGTTCCAGCGTGCGCAGATGTTTTCGCTCGACGAGCCGAACATCTTCAATATCGCCGTCGACGGGGTGTTCGATGATTGCCAGGACATGGTCAAGGCCGTTTCCGAAGACCTGCCGTTCAAGGCGCGGTATGCGATCGGCGCGGTCAACTCGATCAACTGGGCCCGGGTGATCGCGCAGACCGTCTACTACTTCAAGACCTATTTCGCCGCCACCCGCTCGAACGACCAGGTCGTTTCGTTCGCGGTGCCGAGCGGCAACTTCGGCAACGTGCTCGCCGGCCATATCGCGCGGGCGATGGGACTGCCGATTCGACGCCTCGTGGTCGCCACCAACGAAAACGACGTTCTCGACGAGTTCTTCAAATCGGGCCGCTATCGGGTGCGGGGCCGCGCCGAGACGCACGCGACCTCAAGTCCGTCGATGGACATCAGCAAGGCCTCCAATTTCGAACGATTCGTCTTCGACCTGGTCGGCCAGGACGGCAGTGAGCTGGCCCGTCTATGGCGTGAACTCGCGACGACCGGATCCTTCGACCTCGCTGGTTCTCCCTGGATGACGCGTCTGCAGGAAAGCGGCTTCGTGTCGGGACGCAGCACCCATGCCGATCGTCTCGACACGATCCGCCGCGTGCATCGCGACTTTCACCGCGTGGTCGACACGCATACGGCCGACGGTCTGTTCGTTGCTGCACGGTGGCGTGAGACAGGCGTGCCGATGATCTGCCTGGAGACGGCGCTGCCGATCAAGTTCGCCGAGACGATCCGCGAAGCCCTGGGCGAAGAACCGCCGACGCCGCCCGGTTTCGTCTCACCGGTCGATGCGGTCCAGCGCTATACCTGGATGCCTCGCTCGATCCCTGCGCTGAAACGATATATCGCCGAGCGGGCTGCGCCGCGCAGCGCAGGGTAGACTTCCGGCAAAGCCGGCCCGGGTGGCGGCACGAGCGCCGTTCGCGAGAAGTCCATGCAGGTATTCGGTTTCGCCGGCTATTCCGGC
Organism: Burkholderiaceae bacterium; assembly: GCA_041736455.1. Classification (GTDB taxonomy): domain Bacteria; phylum Pseudomonadota; class Gammaproteobacteria; order Burkholderiales; family Burkholderiaceae_E; genus JAUIAI01. The sequence continues at coordinate 2,511 of JBGSTN010000331.1, forward strand.
GCAGGCAAGACGACACTGATCGAGCAGCTCATCCCTCGTTTCCTGGCCATGGGCAAGTCGGTATCACTGATCAAGCACGCCCATCATTCGTTCGATCTCGACCGACCGGGAAAGGACTCCTGGCGACACCGCGAGGCCGGCGCGGCCGAGGTCCTGGTCGCGTCGCCCCGGCGGTGGGTGTTGATGCACGAACTTCGTGACGAGCCCGAGCCCGACCTCGCCGCCCTGGTGGCTGCGCTTTCCCCGTGCGACCTGGTCCTGGTCGAGGGTTTCAAGGGGGCAGCGATTCCGAAACTGGAAGTTCACCGGCCCGACGCAGGAAATGAACTGCTCTGGCCTCGTGATGACAATATCATCGCGATTGCCACCGACGAGGTCGACCGCCTGTCCCGGGCGGTGACGCGTCCGCTGCTCGACCTGAACGACGCGGCTGGCATTGCCCTGTTCATCACAGCCTTTCTGGCGTCCCGACATGTCCCAGCCACTCCGACCGCTTGAACCCGTCCTCGACGAACTGCTCGCCGCGGCCAGCCGCGATGTCGAGTCCGACACCGTCGATACCCTCGTTGCCGCAGGCCGTGTGCTGGCGAGCGATCTCGTGTCGACGATGGATGTGCCGCCGATGGACAACTCGCAGATGGACGGCTATGCGGTAGGGGTTGCCGGCCTGGTCGATGGCGCACGCCTGAAGGTTTCGCAGCGCATTCCCGCAGGACACCAGGGCGAACCGCTCGTGGCCGGCACCGCCGCGCGCAT
>JBGSTN010000345.1:0-4788 GCA_041736455.1 Burkholderiaceae bacterium
GTGACGGGATCGTCCGGTCGCAGCCAGTGGCAGGTCGTGCAAGCCTGTGCAATGGCCGAGAGCAGATGCGATTTCCCGGCCCCTGGCGGTCCCCAGAAGAGCACGATGCGCGCTGGCCGACGGCCCGTCGCCAACGATCCCGCGATCGCCAGCGCCTCTGCATTGGGCCCCGCCACAAAGTTCTCCAGCGTCGGATCCGCGGGCTGCAGGATATCGAGTGCAAGCTGTTGCATGCGCGCCGGCGTGTCGGGTCGGCTCACGCTGTCCGATTGAAGAATTCACTGCTTCGATAGGCCTGCCGTACGCGACCCAGTGCCACCGAGAAGATGGCGGCCATCGGCAAGGCGAGCAAGACGCCCACGAAGCCGAACAACGAACCGAACGCGAGCAATGCGAAGATCACGGCGGCCGGGGGCAAACCGATCCGCTCGCCGACCAGTCTTGGCGTGATGAAATAACTCTCGAGCAACTGTCCGAGGCCATAGACGATGCCCACCGAAACGAGACCGCGGATCGGGCCCATCTGCAACATGCCGTCGATCAAGGCGAATGTAGCGCCCAGCGCAAAGCCGAGGTAGGGAATCGCCATGAGCAGTCCGCTCAGCACGCCGATCGGCAACCAGAGTCCGAAACCGGCGATGGCCAGACCCGCCGAAAAGAATATCGCCATCACGACGATCACCTGGGCCTGTCCGCGCAGGTAGTGGCCCAGCAGCGTATCGACCTCGGTGAGCAGGCTGCCGGCCTGTTCGTGCCAGCGCGGCGGAATCAGCTTGGCCAGCTCCATCATCAGGCGTTCCCAGTCCATCAGCAGGAAGAACGTCAGAACCGGGACCAGGAAGATCAGGCTGACGATCTGCAATGCCGCGCCCCAGCCAGTCTTCGCATAGGCGATGACGTTGGTTGCGACGTTTTCGCCGAGTCCGCTGAAGTTGTCCGACAGCCAGTTGCCGATCGTCGTGATGTCGAGCGAGAGATCGATGTTGAACCGATACTTGGCGAAGGGAACGATCCATTCGGTGAAGCTCTTGATCAGGCCCGGCAGGCGCTCGCGGATCATGGCGAACTCCTTCTGGACGATAGGCAGCAGGATCAGCACCATCGCCAGGATCGCCACCAGCACCATCGACAGGACCAGCAGAACCGCCAGAAAGCGCGGCAACCGATGGCGATGCAGCCAGCGTACGCCGGGCTGCAAGGCATAGGCCAGGATGGCAGCGGTGACGAACGGGGTCAGGACTTCCCCGAGGGTCGACAGCAGGAAAACGAATGCGGCAGCCACCGTCGTCCAGAGGACGGTCTGGGTCTGGCGCGGCGTGAGCGGCATGGACAGGAATCCGTCAAAGGGTCGATTCTAAGCCGGGCCGGGCCTGTACGCCCGCAGGGGACAAAAGCGGTGGCAGATAGAATACGCGCCATGATGCTGGCCGGAAGGTGCTGGCCCGCGGGCTTTCCGCAGGTGGTCGGGCCGGGCAATGGAGAGTCATGAGTTCATCGCTTTCTTACAAGGATGCTGGGGTCGACATCGATGCCGGCGACCGTCTCGTCGAGCGGATCAAGCCACTCGCCCGTGCCACGCATCGCAAAGGTGTGCTGGCCGGTATCGGCGGCTTCGGAGCCCTTTTCGAGCTTCCCGCCGGGTATCGCCAGCCGGTGCTGGTGTCGGGCACCGATGGCGTGGGAACGAAGCTGCGCCTGGCGATCGAACTGAATCGACACGCGACGATCGGCATCGATCTGGTTGCGATGAGCGTCAACGACATCCTGGTGCAGGGCGCCGAACCGCTCTTCTTCCTGGACTATTACGCGACCGGGCGTCTCGACGTGGAGGTGGCGGCCGATGTCGTGGCTGGCGTGGCCGCCGGCTGCGAGCAGTCCGGTTGTGCGCTGATCGGCGGCGAGACGGCAGAAATGCCAGGCATGTACGCCGGCGCCGACTACGACCTGGCCGGCTTTGCCGTCGGTGTGGTCGAGAAAGACTCGATCATCGACGGGTCCACCATCGAGATCGGTGACCAGCTCATCGGCATCGCATCGAGCGGCGCGCATTCGAATGGTTACTCCCTGATCCGGCGCGTGCTCGAAAAGCGCTTCGGCGGTGTCTCGCCGGAGACCTTGTCCTACGATCTCGATGGCCAGTCGCTGGCCGATCGTCTGCTCGCACCGACCCGGATCTACGTCCGACCTGTGCTCGAGCTGATTCGGCGTGGCCTCGTACGCGGCCTGGTTCACATCACCGGTGGTGGCCTCACCGAAAACGTGCCCCGGGTGCTCGCCGATGATCGCTGTGCCCGCATCGACCCGACCAGCTGGCCGCGGCCGGTCCTGTTCGAATGGCTGGCTCGCGAAGGCGGCATAGCCGAAGACGAGATGCGGCGCGTCTTCAATCTCGGTGTCGGCATGGTCGTCATCGTCGCACCGGGTCATTGCCCGACCGTGCTCGAAGCGTTGGCAGCCCAGGGCGAGCAGGCGATGGTCATCGGCTCGATCGAGACGCGCGCGCCAGGCACGCCGGGAACAGTATTTGCATGATGACCCGCCTATGTCATCCGAACCGGCCCGTCACGAGATCTCGCGCGGGGACCAAGCGGCTTTGATCCGACGGTCGCTGGTTTCCGGCACGGTCGTCATTGCGAGTGTCGTTGCCGGTTGCGCAACAAACGGTGCGGGCGAGGGCGCCACCGAAGAAGGTGGGACGGAATTGCGATCCCTGCAGGACATGGTGCGTGAATCGCTGCAGGGAATCACCGGGGAGACACGCCCCCAGAACTATCGTTTCGAAATCGCCGCGCCTGAATCTCTGGTCGAACCGATCCGCGAGCAGACGTTCGTGGGTCGATGGCGCAAACGGGCAGAGTACGACCCGATTCAATTCGAAGGGCTGGTCGCGCGCCTGCAAGACGAGACGCAAGCCATTCTTCGCTCGCGCGGGTATTTCAACGGGTCGGTCGACGTGATTCGCCTGGACGACGGCGTACGGGTGGAAGTCGCAGCCGGGCCGCGTACCACCGTCAACGACGTCGAGTTGAGCCTGCAGGGTGCTGCCGACGATCAGGTCAGGCAATTCGCGCTGCAACGCTGGGAGCTGCCTGCAGGCAGTTTCTTCGAAACCTCGGTGTGGCAGGACAGCAAGCGCAGACTCATCGACGCATTGAACCAGCAAGGCTTTCTGCGCGCCAGGATCGTCTCGAGCAACGCCCGGATCGATCCGGAACTGACGGCGGCCGCGCTTTCGATCGTCATCGACAGTGGGCCGCGGCTGCAATTCGGCAAGGTGCAGGTGGCGGGGCTGGAGCGGTATGACGAGAAGATCGTTCTCGATCTGCGACCTTTCAACGAGAACGACCCCTACACGCTCGACGCGTTGCTGCTCTATCAGGCGCGGCTTCGCTCAGCCGGCTACTTCAGCAGCGTGATTGCGCTGCCCGACCTTGACTTCATCGAGGCGAATCCCGATGCGCAGCAGGTGCCGATCCGGATCGAAGTCGTCGAACTGTTGAGCAAGCGTGCGGCACTGGGAATCGGGTATTCGACCGACGAAGGACCGCGGGGGCAGGTCGGGCTGGAGCACAGGAACGTCCTGGCGAGGAACTGGCAACTCGAATCCGCGCTGGTGGTGTCGGCGAAGTCGCAGCGGGTATTCGGGAACATTCGTACCCCTTACGATGCGGACAACTATTTCGTCGGCTTTGGCGGACGCCTGGAACGCGAGGATATCGAAGGCCAGTTGACCGAACGCGGCAATACCTATCTTGGGCGTGGCCGACGCCAGGGCAATATAGAGACGTTCCTGTCGGTCCAGTACCAGTTCGAACAACTGACCGTCGCGCCCAACGAAACCACGGCGGAAAGCGTCGATTCGCGCCAGGCGCTGGTACTTGGCTATTCATGGAACAAACGCAGTCTCGACTCGAGTATCGACCCGCGCAACGGCTACACGATCAGCACGCAGATTTCAGGCGCCCGTGATGGCTTCGTCACCGACCAGAGCTTCGTGCGGCTGTATGGACGCGGTATCCGCTTCGTGCCGATGCCAAGGGAATCGATATTCGCTGACGGCACGTTGGTTCTGCTCGGCGAATTCGGCATGGTGGCCGCCGATTCGAGTGAAGGGATTCCATCCGAGAACCTGTTCCGCGCTGGCGGCGCCCAGTCGCTTCGCGGCTACAGCTATCAGTCGCTGGGCGTACGGGAAGGTGGCGCGATCATCGGCGGACGCTATCTGCTGCTGGGTAGCGTCGAGTATCAGCACCGGATGAGCGAGCTGTATTCACTCGCGGCATTCTTCGACTACGGCAACGCGACCGATTCCCGGCTGGACTACGAACCGGTGGCCGGATACGGACTCGGCATCAGGTTTCGCACGCCGATCGGCCCGATCAATCTCGACGTCGCGTATGGCCGGCAGGTCGAACGGTATCGTGCCCACTTCTCCGTCGGGTACATGTTTTGATCAAGGAAGAATCAGATCGCCCAGCAGGCCGCGGTGCGGGATCCGCCCCCGTCAGGCCGGGGCGTGGCATGCGGCTCGTCCGCTGGTTCGTCCTTCCACTCCTCGGGTTGCTCGTCGCGCTGGTGGCAGTCGTCGGCTGGCTCGGCTCGAGTGCCGGTCTGCCTTTCCTGGTCGATCAGGCGGGCAAACTGATCGAATCGAGCGGCGGCGAACTGGCCGTCGAGGGTGCGCAGGGGAGCTTGTTCTCCGGCGTGAAGTTCGATTCGCTGCGTTGGTCCGATGGTGCGACTTCCGTCGTGGCCGATCACCTCGACACGGCGTGGTCGCTCGGCGGG
>JBGSTN010000350.1:0-2575 GCA_041736455.1 Burkholderiaceae bacterium
ACCAGGTGAACTGCCAGGTCGGCATTCGACGCGCGCCATTCTGCGAGCATCGCATAGACGGCGTGGGAGTCCGGCAGGCGGCCATGGATCAGGTCGCCCAGCACCACCACCTGCTTCGGCGACACCTGCGCGATCGCAGCATCGAGAGCCGCCAGCGTGGCACCCGAAGTGGCGGCCGGCACCGGAACACCGAGACGGCGAAACGTGTCGGCCTTGCCCAGATGAACGTCGGCGACTAGCAGTGTTTCTTCGCACGGAACGAAGATGCAGCCGTTGGCCATCAGCCGCAACGACGTACCGCCGAATGCGACCGAACATGCGGATCGATCGGCACGCTCGTGCCGCGGATGATCGTCGGTCGTGCGCGAGGCGGTTGCTGGCGGATTCGTCGCGGACATGGGCGATGATAATCCACTCGCGCTCAAGCGGCGGCTTCCAGTTCGGCAAGCATGCGGGCAATCCGGTCGGCAAGTTTCTCGTTGCTGAACTTCTCGCGCAGCCGCTCGACCAGCAATGGAAACGACAACGGCGTCGGTCGGGTCAGCTCCACCCAGCGCATCTTCCTGTGCTGCAGACGCAGCAATGTTTCGCGCAGCCGTGTCAGTTCAAGTTCCTGTTCGAGCACCTCGCGCTCGGCCTGCGACAACAACAGGTTTTCGCGATCGTGCTGGCGAAACACGTCGAAGAAGAGACCGGACGATGCTTGCAGCTGACGCGTGCTGCGTGGCGCGCCGGGAAAGCCCTGGAACACCAGTCCGGAGATGCGCGCAATTTCGCGAAAGCGACGCTGCGCGAGTTCTCCCGAGTTGAGGCTCGCCAGCACATCAGTCTGCAGTGAATCGGCGCCGAGCGCCTCTCCGGTGCGCAGCGGCGACCAGTCGATCGCACGGGCCGAGAGCATTTCGAAGCCGTAGTCGCTGACGGAAATCGAGAAAGTGGCCGGATCGTCGCGCGCAATGCGCCAGGCGAGCAACGATGCCAGGCCGATATGTACCTGTCGACCGGCAAACGGATAGACGAACAGATGGTAGCCCTCACGTGAACGCCAGTGTTCGACGAGCAGCGTATCGGGAGTGGGCAACGACGACCACTGCATCTGCAACCGGAGCAGCGGCCGGACCATCCTCATCTCGGGACCGGCGAAGCGCTGGTCAGCCGCCTGTGCCATGCGCTCGAGAACCGCGTCGGCAAGTTCACTGGACAACGGCATGCGCCCACCGCCCCAACGCGTCACTGCCATGCGTTTGCCCGTAGCACGCTTGACGTACGCGGTCATCTCGTGGATCCGCACCAGTTCGAGCAGGCGACCGGCGAACAGGAACACGTCGCCCCGATTCAATCGCGATATGAACGACTCTTCGACCGTGCCGATGCGTCCTCCCGTCAGGTATCTGACCTGCACGGACGAGTCCGATACGATCGTGCCGATCGACATGCGGTGCCGTCGCGCAGTCGTCGGATCGGGCACGCCGTACCTGCCCGCCTCGTCGAGGCCGACCCGCCGGTATTCCGGATAGGCGGTAAGACTGGGGCCGCCTCGCAGCACGAAGTCGAGTGCCCAATCGAACTCCTCGTCGGTCAGGCACCGATAGGCCCAGGTCGTGCGAACCTCGTCACGCAGCGCATCGCGCGTGAAGCCCGTGCCGAGGGCAATCGTCACGAGATGCTGAACCAGGACATCGAGCGGTTTTTCGGGGCTGCTTCGCGATTCGATGCGCAGGGCGGCGACCGCATCCTGCAAGGCGGCCGATTCGATCAGTTCGAGGGCGTTGGTCGGCACCAGGGTCACTCGCGAAGGTTGACCCGGGCGATGACCCGATCGACCGGCACGTTGCAGCAGCCTCGCGATGCCTTTCGCACTGCCTATCTGCAGGACGCGTTCGACTGGAGAGAAGTCGACGCCGAGGTCGAGGCTGGACGTGCAGACGACGGCCTTCAACGAACCATTCTTGAGGCCCTGCTCGACCCAGTTGCGTACCGACTTGTCGAGCGAACCATGATGCAGGGCGATCAGCCCGGCCCATTGCGGACGTTGCTCGAGAATCGATTGATACCAGATCTCGGCCTGCGACCGCGTATTGCAGAACACGAGGCAACTGTTGCACCGGTCGATTTCCGCGACCACGGGTGCAAGCATCCGGATGCCCAGGTGGCCGCCCCATGGAAAACGCTCGGTCGATGCCGGCAGCAAGGTGTCGACGACGATCTTCTTGTGCACCTTGCCTTCGACGAGGATTGCCCGTTCGTCGCCGGCGCATAACACCTGCATTGCACGGGAGAGATTGCCCAGCGTTGCCGACAATCCCCAGACGACCAGAGCCGGATTGAAACGACGCAGACGAGCCAGTGCGAGTTGGGTCTGCACGCCTCGCTTGTTGCCCATCAGCTCATGCCATTCATCGACGATCACGACCTGCACCGAAGCCAGGCGTGTCGGCGAGTCGGTCTGCGACAGCAGCAACGACAGGCTTTCCGGCGTCGTGACCAGTGCGAACGGCGCCGTGCGATTCTGACGCTGGCGTTCGGCCGCCGGCGTATCGCCAGTGCGGATGGCGACGGCGAGTGCCTTGCGGCG
>JBGSTN010000372.1:0-2527 GCA_041736455.1 Burkholderiaceae bacterium
GACGACGGCTGGAATGCCGAGTTCGCGCGCAATGATCGCCGCGTGGCAGGTGCGCCCGCCGCGATTCGTGACGATGGCCGAGGCGCGCTTCATCACCGGCTCCCAGTTCGGATCCGTCATGTCGGTGACGAGGATGTCACCCGGTTGCACGACGTCCATGTCGCTCGAATCCCCGACGATACGAACCGTACCGGCCCCGACCTTCTGACCGATCGCCCGACCCGAAGCAAGAATCTCGGCCGTTCCCTTGAGCCGGAAACGCTGCCGCTTCTTGCCGGCGGCCTGTGACTTAACCGTTTCGGGTCGCGCCTGAAGAATGTAGAGCTGGCCGTCGAGGCCGTCGAGGCCCCATTCGATGTCCATCGGACGCTGGTAGTGATCCTCGATGATTCTCGCGTAGCGGGCGAGTTCGACGACCTGGGGATCGGTCAGCGAATAGCGGTTGCGCATTTCGAGCGAGGTGTCGACGGTACGGACCGAGCGGCCCACCGAGGACTCGGGCCCGTCGCTGTTGCCGTCGGCGAATTCCATCTTGATCAGCTTGGAGCCAAGCTGGCGGCGGATGATCGGCTGCTTGCCGGCCGCGAGCATCGGTTTGTGCACATAGAACTCGTCTGGATTGACCGCCCCCTGCACGACGGTCTCGCCCAGACCGTAGGAGCTGGTGATGAAGACGACGTCGGTGAAGCCGCTCTCGGTGTCCATCGTGAACATCACGCCGGCCGACCCGCTGTCGCTGCGCACCATCCGCTGGACACCGGCCGACAACGCCACGTCGGCATGGGCGAAGCCCTGATGCACCCGGTAGGAAATCGCCCGGTCGTTGTAGAGCGACGCGAACACGTGGCGCATGCGATCGAGAACCTGTTCGATACCGACCACGTTGAGGTAGGTTTCCTGCTGGCCGGCGAACGAGGCGTCGGGCAGGTCTTCGGCGGTGGCAGACGAACGGACCGCGACTGAAATGGGCGCTTTCGACGTTCCCTGCAGCACTGCGAAGGATTCGCGGACCTGCGCCTCGAGCGTGGGGGGCAGCGGCGCTTCGACGATCCATTGCCGGATCTTCGCGCCGCACTCGGCAAGCAATTTGACATTGTCGATGTCGAGGCCGGCAAGCAGTTCCGAGATGCGCTTGTCGAGGCCGCCATGGGCGAGAAAATCCCGAAAGGCCTGGGCAGTGGTCGCAAAACCGCCGGGCACTCGAACGCCGGCGTTGGCAAGCTGGCTGATCATTTCACCCAGCGAGGCGTTCTTGCCGCCGACCGACTCGACATCGGTCATGCGCAAGTGCTCGAAGGGCACTACGTAGCGTTCTCCAGCAGTGGTCATGGAAGCTTTCCTGAAGGATTGAGAAGGGTTGACGGCATTTTACGGCTTGGCCGGGCGGACTGCGCGGACAATGACATTTGCCCGCACAATACGGGCTGGAGAACCGGAGTGATCATGTCAGACAGGAACGAGCGGGATTTCGACCGAACGGTGTTCTACGTGTCCGATGGCACCGGTATCACCGCCGAAACCTTCGGCGGAGCCCTGCTCAGCCAGTTCGAGGAACTGCAGATCCGCGAGTTGCGCCTGCCCTTCGTCGACTCGATGGAAAAGGCCATGCTGGCGGTCGAGCGCATCAATGTGCAATCCAAACGCGACAAGTTCCGACCCATCGTGTTCAGCACGCTGATCGAAGAACAGATCAATGAAGTCGTGCGACGCGCCGACTGCCTGTTCCTCGAGTTGTTCCAGACCTTCATGCCCGGGCTCGAGATCGAGCTGAAAGCCAGTTCGTCGCACCGCATCGGTCGATCGCACCACGCGGCCGACTCGGCGAACTACGAGCGGCGCATGGCGGCGATCAACTATTCGCTCGCGCACGACGATGGTCAGTCGAACCAGGATCTGGCGCTGGCCGACGTGATCCTCGTCGGGGTGTCGCGCAGCGGCAAGACGCCCACCAGCCTCTACCTGGCCCTGCAGCACGGCATCAAGGCGGCCAACTACCCGCTCATCCCGGAAGACTTCGAACGGCGCCGCCTGCCGGAGGCACTCTATCCGGTCAAGCACAAGCTGTTTGGCCTTTCGATCACACCCGAGCGACTTGCCGAGGTCCGACACGAGCGGCGGCCGAACAGTGTCTACGCATCCTTGCAGAATTGCCGCACCGAGGTCGCCGATGCCGAAGCGATGATGCGTCGCGAAGGCATCAGCTGGATCTCGTCGACCAACAAGTCGATCGAGGAGATCGCGGCGATCGTCATGCAGAAGCTCGAGTAGCTTTACCGGCGCTGGCGGCGCTGCTCGAAGAGGGCTATCGCGACCGCGGCCGCCACGTTCAGGGATTCCACCCCCGGCTGCTGGGCGATGACGACCTGCTCGACGCGCTCGTCGCTCAGCCATTGATCGCTCAGGCCCTGACCCTCGTGGCCGCACAGCCAGAGGGTCGGCGCGCGCAGGTCGGCATCGTACAGATCGATGGTCCGCCGCTCGCCCTGCGCGGGGGCGACCAGTGCGCGCAGCCGCAATGAGCCGATGC
>JBGSTN010000373.1:0-1765 GCA_041736455.1 Burkholderiaceae bacterium
GCCATGGCGCGCGCCAGGCCCAGGTCGAGGCGGCGCCCGGCCGACGGCATCATCGTCGGATCCACGACGCGCAGATAGCGATCTATCTGTGCCGGATCTTCGGTCAGCGGCACGACGTCGAAGGCGTCACCGGCGACGACGATGACGCCGGTCGGGACCCCCGGCGATTCGGTGACCAGCGTTCGCGCCTCGAAGAGCGCTTCGCTCAAGGACGCGGTGTGACCGGTATCGATGACCAGCATGCGGCCGTGCAGATCACGCGGCGGCGATGGCGATGTTTCGCTCCGGATACCGATACCGGCGAGCGCGCATCCCATCATGACCGCGAGGCAGTAGCTCAACCAACCGCGTCGTCCGCCACTCAGTGCGGGTAGCCAGCGTGCCAGGTGAGGGAGCAGGGCCGGATCGATGAGACGCGCCCAAGCGCCCGGTACTACGCCCTTGGCGCGAAACAGCCAGAGAAGCGGCAACGCGACGATCGTCATCACGAGCCACCACGGGTGTTCGACATGGAGTGGACCGACGGTCATCGACGTCTCGTGCGCCATTCGACGGAGACGGCGATCAGCAGCATCGCCAGCGCGATCAGGATCAGTTCACGGCTCCATTCGCGTTGTGAATAGCGTGGCACGTCCTGGCTGACCACCGGCTCGATGCGATCGAGTTCCTCGTAGACCGACTGGAGGTCCGCCGTCGAGCGGGCTGGAAAGAAGCGTCCACCGGTCATGGTGGCAAGCTGTTCGAGCTGAGAAAGGTCGGTGGGCGAAAGCGCCTGCGCCGAACCGAAACCGATCGTGTGAATACGGATGCCGTTTTCATCGGCGATTCGCGCGGCCTCGGCGGGCGCGATCGAACCACTGTTGCTCGACCCATCGGTGAGCAGCAGGATCACGCGCGCGCGCGCCGGTTGTTGTCGGAGTTGAAGCACGCCCATGCCGATGGCGTCGCCGACTGCCGTCTTGCGCCCGGGCAGGCCGACGTCGATTTCGCTGAGATAGGCGTCGACCCCGGTCACGTCGTAGGTCGGCGGCGCAATCAGGAACGGCTGGTCGGCGAATGCGATCAGGCCGACGCGATCGCCCTCGCGACGTCTGATGAATGCGCCCGCCAGGGCCTTGACAGCCTCGATGCGACTGACCGGCGCGCCGTCGAGCAGCACATCCTCGGCGAGCATGCTGATCGACAGATCGAGCGTCACCATCAGGTCGCGGCCGGACGCGTTGGGTAGCGGCGTTCTTCCGGTAACCGGTGCAGCCAGGACGAGAACGAGCGCCATCCATCCGATGGCGCCCGTCAATGCCTGCCCGGGCAGGTGACGAGGCAGCCAGGCGGATCTGCCGCGCAACGCCGACAACAGGGTCGCGACGCGTTCGGGAACGACCAGCCCCGCGAGGGGTCGCCGCGGTGGTACGACCAGTCGTGCGACCAGGGGCAATGGCAGCAGGAGCAGGGCTGCGGGATGCTGAAACTCGATCAATGATGGCTCGACAGGCGGGGCAACGCCGCTTTCACCTGCGCGATCGTTGCCAATAGATCGGTTGCGTCGGAGCAGTCGTGGCGACGGTACGGATGACTGGCCAGTGCACGTCCCGGCCCGTGCGCGAAGCAATCCGTGCCGAGCAGACGGTCCAGCGTCGCCAGCCATTGGCTCCCTGTGGTTGCCACACTGTCGATCGACGGCTCGACATGCAGGGCGAGACGCCGCAGCAGCACGGAAAGATCCTGCCAGCCGCGCACGGGATCTCCGGCTCGCGCCGATTCGGCA
>JBGSTN010000470.1:0-3141 GCA_041736455.1 Burkholderiaceae bacterium
GGCGGATTCTGGCCGATCGGTCGAGACCATGGGGCCTCGGCGAGAGGCGGCGGAGGGATCGGCCATGTCGGACCTTGTCTGCCGGACTGCGCGGGGACGGACGTCCCGAAACCTGGCGCGGCGCCCGACTCGGGGCGGCCATTGCGAGGATTGGAAGCATTTGATGCTCGAAGGGGGCGGCAAGCGGTGTTCCCGTCACGCGGCTTGCGCATTGCCGATGCCGGCGCCAGCACTGGGTCCGATACTGGCACTGAGTCTGGCACTGGTATCAGTGACGGCATGGCCAGGCGACCCGCCTCGCTCGCTCGACCCGCGACGGCCACGAACTGCCCGCGATATCACCGCAGGCCGGTCACCTTGTGCATCTGGACCGAAAGCCGCCACTCGGGATGGGCCTGGCAGTACGCGATGGCGGCGGACGTATTGCGCGACACAGCCGGCCCGTCCATCGGTTGCAGCAGAAGATGATCGAATCGCAATGATTCGAGCGGAAGGGATTCCGGACGCAACATCGGTTGCGGAAAGACCAGTTTGAGTTCGTCGCCTGATGTCTGCAGCAGTGGGGCCCCGGCCTTCGGGCTCACGCAGATCCAATCGATCCCGGACGGCGCGGCGATGGTGCCGTTGGTCTCCACGGCAACCCTGAATTGCCGCTGATGCAACGCATCGATCAGCACCTCGTCGACCTGCAGCAGAGGTTCTCCGCCCGTCAGCACGACGAGTCGATGCGAGACATCCGATGCAGGCCAGAGCGCCGCGATCCGGTCGGCGAGCGAAACAGCCGTCGCGTATTTTCCGCCGAGGGTCCCGTCGGTCCCGACGAAATCGGTGTCACAGAACTGGCAGATCGCTGCGCGACGATCGTCTTCGCGACCGGACCACAGATTGCATCCCGCAAACCTGCAGAACACGGCGGGCATGCCGGCTTGTATACCCTCGCCCTGCAATGTGTAGAAGATCTCCTTGACCGAATACGTCACAGGCATCGCACCGGCAGTGCCGGGCCTCCCGATACGTCGCCGACGATCGATCCGCCACCTTCCGAATCGAAGAGATCCACCCGGACGAGTTGCGGAATTTCGCATTTCGCGCGTGCGAAGATCCAACGGGCGATCGTCGCCGTGTCGCCATCTTCCAGGCCGTCCACTTCGTGAAGGGGTTGGTGGTCGAGCGACTTGAATACCGGATCGAAGACCGCTTTCACGTCGCCGAAGTCGACCGTCCAGCCCAGCACCTGGTCGAGCGGCGCGCTCAGGTGAAGCCTCAACGTATACGTGTGTCCATGGATGCCGTGGCGAGGGTTCGATATCGGCGCGCGGCGATGCCGGACCGCGCTGTCGATCGTGAAGTCTTTCCAGATGCGATAGCGTTCGCCGTCGAATGTGGCCCCGCAGGAGGCGGTCTCGTACACCGTCATCCACGACAGCTGCGGAAGCGCCGGTTCCAGGCGCTGCCACAGCCATGACGAGATCAGCTCGCTGGTCGGATTCTCGAGCCCGGCCACGTCATTCAGACACCGATATTCCACCATCGATGCGCTTGGCGCCCACAGTTCGTCGAGCAGGTCGTAGTCGACGCTCAGGTCCGTGTCGGCGATGTCCTGGTCCGCGTGAACGATCGCCTCGAAGCCATGACCATGCATGCGGCCACACTTGTGTCCCGCCGGTACATGCGGCAACCGATGGGCCGCCTGGAAGCGATAGCGACGCCAGACATGCGCGTGATCCCGCGAATCGACGACGACCCCCTGGTTCGCCGTGCTTTGAACGGCCACCCGCTCGATCGCTGGAACGTCGAGGCGCTGCCTGATCCAACGGGCGATGTTTTCGTCGGTCGGATGGGCGATGTGATCGTTGAGTACGCCATAGGTCAGGTGGGCAACGACTTGCGCCAACTGGCGGGTCAGCTCCTCGACTTCACCGCCGGGATAGCGCGCCCAGTCGTCCCGCGTCGACGAATAGACCGTTGCGAGGAATCCGTGACCGTGCATCCGGCGGCATCGATGCCCTTCCGGAAGGATGTCGACGCGACGGGCTGCTTCGAAGCGGCCGCTGGCTGCGGTGAGAAGGGTTGTCGACGTCATTCACTGACTGCGCATGAAGATTTCGTGACCTCGGCGACGCAGGTCGCATGCCGGGCAATTGCCGCATCCATACCCCCATGACTTCAGGGACGTTCGATCGCCCAGGTAGCAGGTATGAGTTTCGATCCGGACGAGTTCCACCAACGCAGGGCCGCCCAGGTCGTCGGCGAGCTGCCATGTCGCCGCCTTGTCCAGCCACATCAGTGGTGTCTCGACCACCATCGGCGCATCGAGACCCAGGCTCATGGCGACCTGCAACGCCTTGAGCGTATTGTCGCGGCAATCGGGATACCCGGAGAAGTCGGTTTCGCACATGCCGCCCACCAGCCGCGACAAACCGCGCCGATAGGCCACTGTGGCTGCAAATGTGAAGAACAGCAGATTGCGGCCCGGAACGAATGTCGTCGGCAGGCCGGAGGCGGCGAATTCGATGGCCTTGTCCTGGGTGAGCGCCGTATCGCTGATCTGCGCGAGCAGCGACAGATCGAGCAGGTGATCGTCGCCCAGACGTTCGCGCCATCGCGGGAAAGATTCGCGAAGCCGTTCCAGGACGGTCGTGCGGCACTGAAGTTCGATCGAATGTCGCTGCCCGTAGTCGAAACCGATCGTTTCGACGTGGGGATAGCGCTCGAGCGCCCAGGCCAGGCACGTGGCGGAATCCTGGCCGCCGGAGAAGAGGACGAGGGCTTTATGATCCATGACGTTACCAGTGCGCCGCTCGGCGTGGCTTGCGCCGTGCCGTCGCAAGAGGAGTCGAGCGATCGGCACCCGATTGCAAGCGCGATGTTGCGGGTCCGTCATGGTCGCACAGACTGCGCAGACATGCGGAGACGGGCGTATCTCGAGCCACCCGCCAGCGAGCGCCCGATGGCGCTGCCAGCGCTCAGGCTGCGTGCTGCAGCGGTGCGGATATCGGCGCGGTGTCGAGGTTCATCCGCAGATCAGCCGACTGCGCCAGCACGTTGCCGGCGACATAGCCGAACGTCAGTGCGGGACCGAGCGTGATGCCCGCCCCCGGGTAGTTGCCCCCCATGATCGAGGCGGCGTCGTTGCCGACC
>JBGSTN010000525.1:0-1620 GCA_041736455.1 Burkholderiaceae bacterium
ATCGCCCGCACGGTCACTGGCCGGACCCGTGTCGTGGTGTTCGACGGCGCCTACCATGGCATCTTCGATGAAGTCATCGTGCGGGGGACCCGCAACAATCGCGCCGTCCCTGCCGCGCCGGGCATCATGCCCAACACGTCGGAGAACGTGATCTCGCTGCCATACGGCACGCCGGAGTCGCTCACCGTGATCCGTGCGCTCGCCGACGACATCGCGGTCGTCCTCGTGGAGCCGGTGCAGAGCCGTCGGCCCGATTTCCAGCCCCGCGAATTCCTGCGCGAATTGCGCGAGATCACCGAACAGACGGGTATCGTGCTGGTGTTCGACGAGGTCGTCACCGGTTTCCGGAGTCACCCGGGCGGCGTGCAGGCGCTGTTCGACATCCGCGCCGACCTCGTCACCTACGGCAAGGTCATTGGCGGGGGCTTTCCGATCGGCGTGATCGCCGGCAAGCGCGAATTCATGGACGCGCTCGATGGCGGTCACTGGCAATACGGCGACGCATCGGTTCCCGAAGTCGGCGTCACCTATTTCGCCGGCACGTTCGTGCGTCATCCGCTGGCACTGGCCGCGGCGGCCGCCGTCATCGAACACCTGAAGGCCCAGGGTCCCGAATTGCAGGCGGGGCTCAGTGCACGTACGGCCGACTTTGCTGCCGAAATGAATGCGTTCGCCGCGTCGGTCGGCGCGCCGGTCGAGATCCGCCACTTCAGTTCGTTCTGGCGGATCTTCTTCACCGCCGATCATCCGATGCAGGAACTGCTCTTTCCGTTGATGCGCCTGAACGGAATCCACATTCTCGACGGCTTTCCCTGTTTCTTCACGACCGCCCAT
This sequence comes from Burkholderiaceae bacterium, assembly GCA_041736455.1. Classification (GTDB taxonomy): domain Bacteria; phylum Pseudomonadota; class Gammaproteobacteria; order Burkholderiales; family Burkholderiaceae_E; genus JAUIAI01. The sequence continues at coordinate 835 of JBGSTN010000525.1, forward strand.
CGCCCGGCCGATATCGCCCTGGTGAAGGATGCCTTCTGCACGGCCGTGCGGGAACTGATGCACATGGGCCTGCTGCCCACGCCGGGCGTCAAACCTGGTGTACTGTTCGACGCGAAACGTCCGCCGGTCCCCGGCGCTCGGCTGGGGCGCGACCGGAACGGCAAGCCCGCCTGGTACGTTCCGAACCCGAAAGTGCCCGGCAAATTTCTCAGGATCGATGAACATGTCTGAGCAGTCCCGGCCCGACCGCCTGGTCGAGGTCGACTTTGACCCGTTTGCCGGTGCGCCCATTGCTTCGGTGATTCCGACCACCGAAGCGCAGCGCGAAGTCTGGCTGGCCGACCAACTGGACCGGCAGGCATCGCTCGCCTTCAACGAATCGATCACGGTGGCATTGCACGGCGCCGTCGACGTCGAGGCACTCGAGCGTGCCATCGTCGTGCTGCTGCAACGTCACGACGTGTTGCGCGCGGTATTGAGCGCCGATGGCTCGGAACTCGTCATCCAGGAATCGCTTCCGTTCGGTCTCGATGTCGTCGACCTCACCGACCTGCCGGCAGCGCAGGCCGACGAACGCCTGCTGTCGCTGATCAATCGCGATGTGACCGAACCGTTCGACCTGATCAATGGCCCGCTGTTTCGCGCCAGCCTGATCCGCGCGAAGGACAACGAATACGCACTCGTTCTGACCGCCCATCACATCGTCTGTGACGGATTCTCGTTCGGTGTGATCCTCAACGATCTGGCGCCGCTCTATCGCGCGGCCGTCGCTGGCGTCGCGGCCGA
>JBGSTN010000569.1:0-26707 GCA_041736455.1 Burkholderiaceae bacterium
CCGGCACCGCCGGCGGCACGCGCAGGCTCTTCGGAATGCCCGGCAACATGATTTCGCCTGGCTGACGATGGTAGTAACCCGCTGCGAACCGGGCCAAGGCAAGCCAGGTAGCCGGAAGATCCGGCGCATCGGGGAGTCGCGCGGTCAATGATCGGATCTTTTCCGGCGCCAGCGCCGATGTTGCCGAGACCGCACAGACCACGCCCACCAGCTGTTTGCGCCCCCAGGGAATCACGACCCACTGGCCGACCGACACGTCGGCGGTCGACAGCGGAAAGATCCTGTAGTCGAACGCCTCGGCGAACGGAAAATCGAGCCAGATGGAGGCGAAACGGATCTCGTCCTCGAGTGCCACCTCACCCGAAAAGGGTTCGCCGTCGGAGATATCCGGAGGAATCATCCGAAAGATGTTGATGGGCACTCACACAGCGTCGATATGACAATCAACATTAAGTCCGGGTCTTAACAATACGGTCACAAAGACATTTTCCAGGTCATCAACAGCTCCTGTGGATAACCCTGTGCAGAAGTTTGCCCAAATCCCGATATGGCGCCGTGCCCGGTGGTTTGCTCACAAATTGATCAGCGAATTCAACCCAAGAATCAAGGACTTGGCGGACTACGTCGAAGAATGTTACATCAGGTCATAGCCCGAGGTCCCACCCCCCGCTGTGTGCACAACCACGACACGATGCAGCAAAACCGGAGTCGCAATATGACCGCTGTCAAGTCGGCACGAACCGTAAGATCCAGCCGAAGTGACAGCTAACTAATTGATGCTCAGCGGTCAGGAGCGCTGCTCGCGACTGTATCGATGAACAGTGTCGACGAGCGTCGTCACGTGGTCGGGTTCAGTGAATTGCGAGATCCCATGGCCGAGATTGAAGACATGACCGTGACCCGCCGCAGGCTTGCCATAGCTGTCGAGAACGCGGCGGGTTTCGACCTCGATCTGGGCGGGATCGGCCATCAGCACCATCGGATCCAGGTTGCCTTGAAGCGCAACGCGATCGCCGACCCGTGCCCGTGCTTGACCGAGATTGACGGTCCAATCCAGCCCCACGGCATCCGCCCCACAGTCGGCGATCGAGTCGAGCCACAACCCGCCGCCCTTCGTGAAGACGACCGACGGCACGCGCACCTTGCGCCCATGTTCCTCGACTTCCTTGGGTAGCGCCGCCAATACGGCTCGCATCGGGTCGAGCGAGTACTTCTGGTAGTTGCCGTCGGCAAGATTGCCGCCCCAGGTATCGAAGACCATCACGGCCTGGGCGCCGGCCTCGATCTGGGCGATCAGATAATTGGCCACCACCTTCGTGGTGACGTCGAGAATGTGCTTCATCAGGTCGGGACGCTTGTACATCAGTGACTTCACGAGCCTGAAGTCGGAACTGCCTTGGCCTTCGACCATATAACAGGCCAGTGTCCAGGGACTGCCCGTGAAACCAATGAGCGGCACGCGCCCGTCGAGCGCCTTGCGGATCGTTCGCACCGCGTCCATCACGTAGCGCAGTTCCTGATTGACGTCAGGCACCGGGAGCTGGCGAATCGCTGCCTCGTCACGCAGGGGGCGTTCGAACTGTGGTCCCTCACCCTCGACGAACTGCAGGCCGAGCCCCATCGCGTCGGGCACCGTCAGGATGTCGGAAAAGAGGATCGCGGCATCGAGCTCGTAGCGGTCCAACGGCTGCAAGGTCACTTCGCAGGCCAGTTCCGGTGTCTTGCACAGCGCCAGAAAACTGCCCGCCCGTTCGCGAGTGGCTCGGTATTCGGGTAGATAGCGACCCGCCTGGCGCATCAGCCAGATCGGTGTGTAGTCGGTGGGTTCGCGCAGCAGCGCGCGCAGGAAGGTGTCGTTGGATAGTGTTGTCATGACGATAGTTTAGTTTATGGCGAGCGCGAGTTTGTCAGGGCCGCCGTACCGACTTGTAGCGCGAACGTTGGGCCAGATTATTGGCGACCAGCGCCGCGATCACCAGCACCGCACCCACTATTTCGAGTGTCGAAAACTGGTATCCCTGCGTGAAACGGACGCCGAATGTGACGACCGGAATGAGATTTTGAAAAAGCATGGCGTTCATCGGACCGATGCGTTTGGTGCCCGCATTCCACATCAGCATGGCGGCCAGCACGCCGAAGCAGGAGAGGTATGCCAATTGGCTGGAGGCCGCCTGCCATTGGGCGAGGCTCGGCGCGACGATCACGCCCGAGATCGTGAGCACCAGTACCACGCCGAAATTGCCCAATGCGCCCGGCAACATCGTCAACGTCGTCAGGCGCAGGATCGACCATCCGGTCATGCGCTGCGCGCCGATCGTGTAGACCACCCAGCACAGCGCCCCCGCCAAAATCATCGCATCGCCCAGCAACTCGCTCGTATCTTCCACGAAGCGGGGGTTCCAACGGGTCACGACGGTGAATACGCCAATGAAGGCAACCGCAATGCAGACCAGTGAAAACCGGTCGGGCCGCTCGCCGCGCCAACCCCACAGCACGATCGCGGTCATCGCCGGCTGGGTAGCCACGATGATCGACGCGATCTCCGGTCGGGTCATCGCGAGACCGCCGAAAACGAGCGTCGGCGAGCCGCACATACCGATCAGTCCGAGGACGGTCGCGAGTCGCGCCTTGCGGTCGAAGCGAAGCGCGACCATTCCTTCGCGCAGCAGGAGGATAGCCACCAGCACCAGCAAGGGTCCGCCGTAGCGAACCACGCTCAGGTGAAACGGGTCGACGTGGGCATAGGCGGTCTTGGCGATCGGAAATTGCAGGCCCCAGATGACGACGGTCACCAGGACCAGCAATGCGCCACCCGCCATGCCGGCATCGGCTCGAACGAGTTCGCCCGGACGGGCGCGCTCGATCATGCGCGAGGTCGATCGAAATTCGGTGAATCGGGACGGTTACATCCACCGCTTGCCGGATCGACGCTCGATCCCATGGGTTGCCGCGCGAACTGGCCGGACATTGCCAATGCGATCGCGACAGCGCGCAGCGCGCGATCGTGACCGTCGCATTCAGCGGCGATGACACGAACCGGCGGGCGCACGGCGAGCAACATGAAACTCCAGCTTCTACTTCGATTGAGACGTGGCAGCCTGCGGCGGCGGTTGCCAGCCATCGGTCAGCGTATGCAGGAAGGCGACGATGTCATCGACTTCTTCGTCGTTGAGTGCAGGTCGCTTGCCGATTTTACGATGGTAGGGGCGCTTCTTGAGGTCGATGTTCGAACGCATTGCTTGCGGTAGATCATTGAACTTGTCACCTCCGGGATACCAGAGTTCCGGGTTGGTGTCCCGGGTCGCGTAGAACGCGACCGCATCGCGCAGCGACTTGAAGTGACCGTTGTGCATGTACGGCCCCGACAGGGCGATATTGCGCAGGGTCGGCGCCTTGAAGAAGCCGCAGTAGCGATCGACCTGCTCGACGCCGCCGCGATCGCGAAGCGCATCGCACAGGCCGCGATCCTGATAACCGGGGTCCTGTGTCGCGGGCAGCGTCATGTTGCGCGGTACGCCAAGTGCGTGAAACCGGAAGTTCGTGAACAACGAGTCGGCGGGATCCTTGCTGTCGATGTCGACGGTATGGCATTCGTGGCAGTTGCCCTTCTGACCGATCGAGAAGGCAGCGAAACCGCGCTCCTCCTGTTCGGTGAGTGTCGTCTGTCCACGCTTGGCCGCATCGAACTTCGAGGTGAACGGCTGGAAGACCTCCGAACGCTGGAGCGCGCCCAGCCCGCTGAGCGCAGCGGACACGGTCCGTTCCGGATCGGTCAACGCGTCGGAACCGAACAACGCACCGATCTGTGGCGCATAAGGCGCCGCCGCGAGCTTCCGGGCAAGCGAAGGCACGTCCGCATTATTCATTTCATGAGCTGCAAACAGCGGACCGCGCGCCTGGCTCTCGAAGGTATCGGCCCGGCCATCCCAGAACATGCCACCGACCGGAACCACTTCGTCGCCATCCTCGACCCAACCGAATGCCGGTGCCTTGGCCAGGTACATCAGCGTCGGTGCATCACGAAAACCGAGCGCGTCGGGCCTGGAGCCGCGCGGCACCCCCAGCCCGGATCCGTTGTCGCCGGAAAAGGCGCGTTTCGGATCGTGGCAGGACGCGCACGACGTCCCGGCCGGCTCCGACAGGGATTTGTCGAAGAATACCTGCCGCCCCAGTTCAGCCATGGGGTCCTGCATGGCGGTCGTCGACAACGATTCGGAAGCGTGGACAGAATCAGCCAGCCCGAGGCCGATCACCAACATCAGAGTCGGGGCAATGGCCTTGGGCCGCGATCGTGGCCGTGTCGGTGCACCGGCCAGGCTGCTCGATCGCTGTACGACGCCGCGACGGTCCATGACCGTTTCCTCCTCAGGATTTGTGATCTACCGGGTCAACTATCGCACATCGATAACGAGTTGAGCGACGAGGTGGCGGACCCCTGCTTGCCGTCCGATTCATGCAAGGCATGCCGACAAAAGTGAGTCAGCACTCGCTCCGCCTTAAATGGCGCAGGTTCGGTATCGCCTTCGCGATGATGATTAGTGCAAAGTCAATTGTTCCGCTGGACCTCTTGTTTCGCGCTTCCAGCTCGATCTGCTCCGATCCATGGGCCGGGGTCTGCATCTGACGGTGTCGGACCCTGGACCGGGCGAACAGTCGGTAACCCAGGTTCACATCCGACGGTATCATGCCCCCCTCAACCAGTGGAGAGAAGCAAATGGGTGATCTCATCGAAATTCGAGTCGTGGATGGTCATCGCTTCAAAGCGTATCGAGCCACTCCGAAATCCGACAGCAAAGGGACGGTGATCGTCGCCCCCGAGATCTTCGGTGTGAATGACCACATTCGCTCAGTGGCAGACGGCTTCGCCGCAGACGGCTATCTGGCCGTGGCGCCCCAGTTGTTCGACCGCTCCGAGCCCGATTACGAAGCCGGTTACGAACAGACCGACATCGCTGCCGGGCTCGAGATCATCAGCGACATCAGCCTCGATGCGAGCGTCCGTGACATCGAGGCATGCGTCGCTCATTTCGAGTCGGCCGGTCCGGTAGGCGTCGTCGGCTATTGCTGGGGCGGCACGATCGCATGGCTTTCAGCGGCGCAGGCCAGAGGCCTGAGTTGCGCAGTGGCCTACTACGGCGGCGGCATTCCGGACAATGCCGAGATCATCCCCACATGCCCCGTGCTGCTGCACTTCGGCAAAGCGGATACGCACCCGACCATCGGACAAGCCGAGCAAGTGGCCGCTGGACATCCGGAAGTGGTTACTCACTTTTATGACGCCGGGCATGGCTTCAATTGCGATCATCGTGCGTCGTACGACGCGGACGCAGCAGCGCTTGCACGCACCCGCACGCTCGATTTTCTCGCGACCCATCTGAAACGTTGAGACCGCAAGTCAGTGCATTCTTGATCGAAGTGGGTACTTACGCTACTGTTCGATGGCGGCACTGGCCACCCATCCGTCCCGTTGAATCCTGCCGCGAAACTCCTGCAGTTCGCCGTCGAACCAGGCAATGTCGTCGGCAGACCAACTCGCGATCTGACGATATTGATATATGCCGAGGCGATTCAGCATTCGCTCCAGCACGGGACCTATTCCTCGTATCCGCTTGAGGTTGTCGACCTCCGCCGGCATTTCGGCATAGCGACGTGGTGCGACGCTCGTGGTGCCGTCGGGAACGCCGGCGACAATGGCGCCTGACGTCTCCGATGGTGTCGGTTCGTCGGACGCATCCGCCAACCCACGGTCTGCGAAGGAAGCCAGTGCGCCACGGTCACTACCATCGCCGAGCATCGCGACAACGCTTTCCATCGCTACCCATGGTTCGCGCCTGGTCCGAATGGCTTGGCCACCTGCCTGCACCGCAGGGCCTAACGTGGCGCTCGATACCGAGAACGGACCGCCGGTGAAGAAGGAGTCCGGCGGCATCGCATCTCTGTCGCCCGCCGTCGTTTCCCCTTCATGACCGAACGATTTTTCGCATCGTGGCGTCCGGCGAATGGGCGTTGGAGACATCGACAACAGCAGCGGCGATGGCGGCGATGATGCCAGCGTCAGAGGGGCCGGCGGCGCAGCGCTTGGATCGACAGAAGCCACCCCTGAATCAACGACGACCTCGGCAGTGACGCTGGGCAGATCAATGCCCATCGATAGGCCTTGCTCGGCGCCACTTTCCTGGTATTTGCTTGAAAGTGATCGTTCACGTTCAACGAGTTGAGCAACCTGGTGCCGCAATCGTCGGATCTCGGCTTCCTGGCTGTCGAGGCACTGGGCCAGCTGCACGATGTCGGGCTCATCGTCAGCAACTTCCACTTCCGGCTCGCGCACCTGATATGAAGGAGCAGAGAACTCCTGCGCGCAGACAGTTGACTGGATGAAGCCCGCGGTTTGTTCGCCGCCGACCGTCGCGGGGTCTGCCACCGTCGGGGGCGGCGGCCGCGCGGCGATCGGTGGATCCGAAAGACGAGGCGCTTGCAACAGGACGGAACCGACCGCTAATCGATGACGATCTACCGATTCACCAGGCGATATATCGCGCGGATAGTCCGACCACCCTTCACCGATCGAACTCATGGTCAGCAGATCGCCGGTGGCCATGTTTTCCCGTGGTGCGCCGATGATCGTAGGAAATGAAAACCAGTCGTCAAGATCGGCATCGGCCTGACTGGCAAGTAGCGCGGCCTGACTGGTTTGCGGTCGCAGCCCTGCTTCGAGGTTCGAATAGGCCACTGCCAGGCGCGCGTGTTCGGCTTCGAGTTTCTCGAGTTTCCCAGCCAGACGGCGACTGTTCGCGGACAGCTCCCGAGCGAGGCCTCGTGCTTCGTGACGACCGTTCATGATGACGACCAGCCGCGCCTCCAGGAGTCGACGGTCATCGAGCAGCCGTCTGATCGTGCAATGCGATTTGCGCTGCGCGCGACGTTGCGTCAGCCAGGTGGCGAACCACACCAATGCGACGGCGGCGATGAGTATCGAGTGCAGGAATGTAAATGTATTCGACGGCATGAGCAGAAGGTATCCCAACTGCCATTGGTCGTCATCCGGATCGTGGGCACGCTACACACAGAGACACAAAAAAGCCGGTCTTCGACCGGCTTCTCCGTCTGACTCCCAGCCACCGAGTCCCTGCTCGATCACCGATGGCCGCCTTTCTCGCCAGTGGCTATCGGCCTTCCGGTGGCTGACCCTGCGGCCGGACGTTTCGGCCCTGCCTGAAGTGCACGCTACTTTGCGCGGAGCTTCCGAATGGCGGCAATCTGCGCCGCCATCATTGCGAATTCGGACTGTGCCTTGGCAAAATCGAGATCGCTCTTGGCATTTGCCATCGCTTCCTGAGCCGCATGATGGGCCTCGACGGCCTTGGCTTCATCGAGATCGTGACCACGAATCGCCGTGTCAGCCAGAACCGTGACGAGGTTCGGTTGGACTTCGAGGATCCCTCCTGCCACGAAAACGAACTCTTCTTCGGCTTGACCGGCAACCTTGATTCGCACGGCGCCGGGCTTGATCCGCGTGATCAGCGGAATGTGCTGTGGATAGATACCGAGCTCGCCGCTCTCGCCCGGCAATGCCACGAACTCGGCCTCGCCTTCGAAAATGGATGCTTCGGCGCTGACGACATCGACATGAAATGTGTTGGCCATGCTTTTTCCTGGAATCGAACCGGGCACCGGCCTGATGACCGGCGCCAACTCGAATTACTTCATCGTCTTGGCTTTCTCGAACGCTTCGTCGATCGTGCCGACCATGTAGAACGCCTGCTCGGGAAGCGCATCGCATTCACCGTCGACGATCATCCGGAAACCGCGGATCGTCTCCTTCAGCGACACGTACTTGCCCGGCGAGCCGGTGAAGACCTCGGCCACGTGGAAGGGCTGGGACAGGAAGCGCTGGATCTTGCGTGCCCTAGCGACCGCCATCTTGTCTTCGGGCGAGAGCTCGTCCATGCCCAGGATGGCGATGATGTCGCGCAATTCCTTGTAGCGCTGCAGCGTCGCCTGAACCGCGCGTGTGCACGCATAGTGCTCCTCGCCGATCACGTTGGGGTCGATCTGGCGGCTGGTCGAGTCGAGCGGATCGACCGCGGGGTAGATCCCCAGCGACGCGATGTCGCGCGACAAGACGACCGTGGCGTCCAGGTGGGCGAAGGTCGTGGCGGGTGACGGATCGGTCAAGTCATCGGCAGGGACGTAGACGGCCTGGATCGACGTGATCGAACCGGTCTTGGTCGACGTGATCCGCTCCTGGAGCGTACCCATTTCCTCGGCCAGGGTCGGCTGGTAACCCACCGCCGAAGGCATCCGGCCAAGCAGGGCCGACACTTCGGTACCGGCCAGCGTGTAACGGTAGATGTTGTCGACGAAGAAGAGAATGTCGCGACCTTCGTCGCGGAAGCGCTCGGCCATCGTGAGGCCGGTCAGCGCCACGCGCAGCCGGTTGCCTGGTGGTTCGTTCATCTGCCCGAACACCATCGCCACTTTCGACTGGCTCAGGTCCTCCTGCACGATGACCTTGGCGTCGGACATCTCATGGTAGAAATCGTTGCCTTCACGGGTGCGCTCACCAACCCCGGCGAACACCGACAGACCGGAGTGCTCCTTGGCGATGTTGTTGATCAGTTCGAGCATGTTCACGGTCTTGCCGACACCGGCACCGCCGAACAGTCCGACCTTGCCGCCCTTGGCGAACGGACAGACCAGGTCGATCACCTTGATGCCTGTTTCAAGCAGCTCGACCGAAGGCGCCAGCTCGTCGAACTTCGGCGCCGACTGGTGGATCTCCCGCCTTTCGTCCGCCTCGATGGGACCGCGTTCGTCGATCGGGCGTCCCAGCACATCCATCACCCGGCCAAGAACACTCTGCCCGACGGGCACCGAAATGCCGGCGCCCGTGCCACGCACCGCCATGCCACGACGCAGTCCGTCCGACGAACCCATCGCAATGGTCCGGACCACGCCGTCACCGAGCTGCTGCTGAACCTCGAAGGTCAGACCTTCTTCGGCGAGCTTGTTGGTGTCGTCTTTCTCGAGGATCAGCGCCTCGTAGACCTTGGGCATGTTGCTGCGGGGAAACTGGATATCGACCACCGCGCCGATGCACTGAACGATTTGACCTTGGGACATTGCTTCGATTCCTGTTTGCTATGTATTGGTTTCGCGAGTCATTGCTTGAACGGCACGCGTTGCAACGCGTCGATGGTCGTCAGACTGCCGCTGCACCGCCAACGATCTCGGCCAGTTCCTTCGTGATTGCCGCCTGCCGCGCCTTGTTGTAGGACAGCTGGAGTTCGTCGATCAGCGTATTCGCATTGTCGGACGCCGCTTTCATCGCGACCATCCGGGCCGACTGCTCGGACGCCATGTTCTCTGCGACCGCCTGAAAGACCAACGCTTCTATGTAGCGCAGCAGCAATTCGTCCAGCACCGACTGCGCATCGGGTTCGTACAGATAGTCCCAGGAGTACTCATGCTTGGGTCGTGTGCCCGTCATTCGCTCTTCCGTCAACGGCAACAGTTGCTCGATGACGGGCTCCTGCTTCATCGTGTTCAGAAAGCGGGTATAGCAGAGGAAGACCTGATCGATCTCGCCACGCTCATAGGCATCGAGCTGAATCTTGATCGGACCGATCATCGATTCCAGATGCGGCGTATCGCCCAGCTGCACCACGTTGGAAACGACATTCATGCCCAGGCGATTCAGAAAGTTGAGGCCCTTCGTGCCGATGGCCGTGGTGATCACGGTTTCGCCGGCTTCATGCAGTTCACGCAGCTTGATGGTGACCGCGCGCAGGATGTTCGTGTTGAGACCACCGCACAGGCCTTTGTCGGTCGTCACGACGATCATGCCGGCACCCTTGACCGAATCGACTTCGACGAGGAAAGGATGCCGGTATTCCGGATTCGCCGTCGCGAGGTGCGCCGCGATGTTGCGGATCTTCTCGGCATAGGGACGGGCGCGACGCATGCGCTCCTGCGCCTTGCGCATCTTGGAGGCGGCAACCATCTCCATTGCCTTGGTGATCTTGCGCGTGTTCTGCACGCTCTTGATCTTGCCGCGTATTTCTTTCGAATTCGCCATGCTGGTTTCCAGTTCGGGCCGGGTCGCGAATCCTCGGGAGACTCGCGACCCATCGGGCTCGGGATGACTTAGTAGGAACCCTTCTGTTTGAAGTCCTTGAGCAGCGTGTGCAGCGCGGCTTCGATTTCCTTGTCGTACTTCTTGTCGCGGTCGATCTTCTCGACCAGGCCGGCATGCTCCGACTTCGCGAATTCACGCATCGCCTTCTCTGCCGACAATGCCTTGTCGACGGCGATGTCGTCGAAATAGCCTTCATTCACGGCAAACAGCGTCAAGGCCATTTCCCAGACCTGCATCGGCTGGTATTGCGGCTGCTTCATCAGCTCGGTGACCATGCGACCGCGCTCGAGTTGTCTGCGAGTCGCTTCGTCGAGGTCGGAAGCGAACTGCGCGAACGCAGCGAGCTCGCGATACTGCGCCAGCGCGAGCCGTACACCACCGCCGAGCTTCTTGATGATGTTGGTCTGCGCAGCGCCGCCGACCCGTGACACCGACACGCCGGCATTGATGGCAGGACGGATACCGGCGTTGAACAGATCGGTTTCCAGGAAGATCTGGCCGTCGGTAATCGAGATGACGTTCGTCGGCACGAATGCGGACACGTCTCCAGCCTGCGTTTCAATGATGGGCAGTGCGGTGAGCGAACCGGTCTTGCCCTTGACTTCGCCGTTGGTGAACTTCTCGACATAGTCGGCATTGACGCGTGCGGCACGCTCGAGCAGTCGTGAATGCAGGTAGAACACGTCGCCCGGATAGGCTTCGCGACCCGGCGGGCGGCGCAGCAGAAGCGAAACCTGGCGATAGGCGACAGCCTGTTTGGACAGATCGTCGTAGATGATCAGTGCGTCTTCGCCGCGGTCGCGGAAATACTCACCCATCGTGCATCCGGAGTAAGGCGCGATGTACTGCATCGCTGCCGATTCCGAGGCCGACGACGCCACGACGATGGTGTACTCCATCGCGCCGTATTCCTCCAGCTTGCGCACGACGTTGGCAATCGTCGACGCCTTCTGTCCGACCGCCACGTAGATGCAGGTCAGTGACTTGCCTTTCTGGTTGATGATCGTGTCGACGGCGACGGCGGTCTTGCCAGTCTGGCGATCGCCGATGATCAGTTCCCGCTGGCCGCGACCGACCGGCACCATCGCATCGATGGACTTCAACCCGGTCTGCACCGGCTGATCGACCGATTGCCGCGCGATCACGCCCGGCGCGACCTTCTCGATCACGTCCGTCATCTTCGCGTTGACCGGACCCTTGCCGTCGATGGGCTGTCCGAGGGAATTCACCACGCGACCGATCAACTCGCGGCCGACCGGCACTTCCAGGATTCGGCCGGTCGCCTTGACCGTATCACCCTCGGAAATGTGCTCGTATTCACCGAGCACGACGGCGCCGACGGAATCTCGCTCGAGATTCAGTGCCAGTCCGAAAGTGTTCCCGGGAAACTCGATCATCTCGCCCTGCATGACATGCGACAGGCCGTGCACACGCACGATACCGTCGGTCACTGCGACGACAGTCCCCTGGTTGCGGCTGTCCGCAGAGACTTCCAGGTTTTGTATCTTGCTTTTCAGCAGTTCGCTGATTTCAGCGGGATTCAGTTGCATTCGTTCGACTCCTGCCCGATCGGGCTCAAACTTTCAATGCCGAGGCCATTCGCTGCAGCTTGCCCCGAACCGATGCATCCATGACTTCGTCGCCGACACGTACCGATACGCCACCGATCAACTCAGGATCGACCGAAATCTCGACGTTCACCTTGCGACCGTATTTCGCTTCGAGCGTTGCCACGATCTGCCCGCGCTGCTCGTCAGTCACTTCGAAGGCGGACGACACATGGGCGTCGATCGAACCTTCCTCGGCATGGCGCAGCCGTGTGAAATGCTCGTTGATCTCGGGCATCACCGGCAGCCGGTCGTTTTCTGCAAGTGTCAGGATGAACCGCTGTTGCGGGTCCGACAGACCGCCGGTGCCCTCGTTGAGCAGTTCCGAGACCACTTGCGCGGAAACCGATGGATTCGTGATGAGGTTCCGAACGGTTTCGTTGCCGACGAGTGCGGCGATGCGTGCGAGCGCATCACCCCAGTTCGCAAGTTCGCCTGATTCCCTGGCGATCCGGAAGGCCGCTTCGGCGTAGGGACGGGCAATGGTGAGTGCTTCAGCCATGGCGATCAGGTCAGCTCGTTCTTGAGGTTCGCGAGAAGTTCGGCATGTCGGCTCGCATCGATCTCGCGGCGAAGAATTCGTTCGGCACCGGCAACCGACAATGCAGCAACCTGCTCACGCAACTCGTCACGGGCGCGCTGTGCGGCCAGTGATGCTTCTTCCTCGGCTGACTTCTTTGCCTGAGCGATGATGCGCGCGCTTTCTGCGCGGGCTTCTTCGACGATCAGCGCCGCCTGCTTCTCGGCTCCCGTGCGCACTTCCGCCGCGCCGGCTCTTGCCTGCTTCAGCTCGTTCTCGACACGGCGTTCGGCCGCTGCCAGTTCGAGTTTCGCCTTGTCGGCCGCCGCCAGTCCGTCGGAGATCTTCTTGGCTCGCTCATCGAGCGCCGTGACGATGGGCGGCCACACGAAGTGGGCCACAAACCACCAGAGGATCGCAAAGACGATCATCTGGAGAATAAACGTCGCGTTCAGATACACGACCGCCTCCCTTCTATGACGTTAATCGACGACTTCAGTCGCTGGGTCAGTGCCATCAAACGAAGGGGTTGGCAAAAGCGAACAGCATCGCGATACCGACACCGATCAGGAAGGCCGCGTCGATCAGGCCGGCGAGCAGGAACATCTTGGTTTGCAGCTTGTCCATCAACTCGGGCTGGCGGGCAGCGCCTTCGATGTACTTGCCACCCATCAATCCGATACCGATACAGGCGCCCATGGCGCCAAGACCGATGATGAGACCGCAGGCAACTGCAACAAGAGCGACGTTAGTCATGGTGACTCCTCAAAAGAAAACGAATGTAGCGTGTTGATGGAATGGAGAGACTGGGTGGAACGGTTCGTGACCACTGCGCAAGGCATGGAATCGAACGTCGATTGCATCGATTGCCCGCGGGCCGCAGCCCGAGAGCAGTGCCGCACGCGGGGCCGATCACTAGTGTGCTTCGTGCGCCTGTCCGATATAGACGAGGGTCAGCATCATGAAGATGAAACCCTGGAGCAACACGATCAGGATGTGGAAGATCGCCCACATGGTTCCGGCGACGATATGGCCGGCACCGAGCAGGAATCCACCCAGCGAGAACGCGAACGCACCGCCTAGCAACGCGATCAACATGAAGACGAGTTCGCCGGCAAACATGTTGCCGAACAACCGCATCCCGAGTGATACCGTCTTGGCAAGATACTCGATGAGTTGCATCACTAAATTGATGACACCGAGAACGGCTGCTAACAACGGATTCTTCGAGGTGCCGAATGGCGCGGTGAACAACTCGTGCACGAAGCCACCTGGCTTCTTGATCTTGATGCCATAGTAGATCGACGAACCGAGCACCATCACAGACATCGCCATCGTTGCGTTGAGATCGGCGGTTGGCACGACCCGCATGTAGTGAATACCAACCAGTTCGCCCAACCGCGGCAAGAGATCCACCGGCAGCAGATCCATGGCGTTCATCAGGATGATCCAGAGAAACGCTGTCAAGGCCAATGGAGCGATGTAACGGATATCGCCGTGGACGATGGAGCGAGCCTGCTCGTGGACGAACTCGATCAACGACTCGACGGCGCCGACGAATCGATTCGGCACTTCACCGGCCTTGATCGTCTGGGCGACCCTGTACAGTGCCCAGGCCATCAGCCCGCCGAGCAGCGCCGAATAAAAGACGGTATCGATATTGACGATCGAGAAATCGACAATGTTCTTCTGAGCGTGACCCGACGTATTGAGATGCGCCAGGTGATGGACGATGTACTCGGATGAGGTTGGAGATTCTGAAGCCATGTTCCTGTGACTATCCCTGTGGTCTTAGTCCTGCGGACGCCCGTGTCGGGCGCCCGGCAGTTTGCTCAAAACGACTTACTGACTACTGACTGGTCTGGGGCCTGCCGACATGTTCGACTGCAACCGGTGCGATGCCATCGGGATCGTGCCGGGACGCGTGGGACGTATGGTCCGGTACGACGTGCGCCCGGGGTACATACCAGAGCGCAAACAACGGCGCCTTCAACGCGACGATGAAACCGATGGCGAGGGCCAGCCAATGCTTCTCCACGTCCCACGCGATCACTGCACCGAAGAGCAGCACAGTCAAACCGATCTTGATGAATTCGCCAAGGAAGAAAACCACCGGGTACGACTCGGGGCTGCGTCCGCGGTTAAGCATCAAGCGTGCTGCAAACAGCGAGTTCGGCACGGCCGCCGCCATACCGCCAAGCATCGCCGACAAACCAGCAATCGGCCCACTGACCAGGAGCGCCAGAATCGCAACCAATGCAAGGGCAATCCACTGGATCACGATTGCGGCCAACATATTTGTTTCTCGCTCCAAAACCGATGGTCAAATCGCCCTGGTCAATGGGCATCGAACGACCGTGGATCGCGATCCGGGTCTACCTGCGACGCCTGGCTCACCGCCGTGGCGTCGAATTCATCCGGCCCATTCGGTTCGCGGGGCCAGACCGCGGGCCATTTGACCACATTGCCGATTGTTCACATGGCAACTTGATCACTCGGCCATCCGTTCAATTGGCCGTCGGTTGACGGCCATCAGGTCACGCTGTCTTTTTTGTTCCTGCGGCCACCATTCCAGGCGTCATCCGACCCTGCGACCGCATCCAATGCCAAGTGACTCGCGACCCGACCGGGTCGGTCGGCAATCCGCCTCGCCCGAGCATCGACCGGGCCACTATCAAGTGCCCACCGGGCGCTCTCCGCAGTGTCACCCGCAGTCTTAGCCCGCATGCTTTTGGCCGCCGTGCTTTGCTCGCTACCGCGCATTACCCGCCGCCATATTCGCGCCGGGCAAAGACTCGGAATTTTAGATCGGGAACGGAATCGGGTCAATCCGACGTATCGATTCTGTGGATAATGCTGGTCGAGGATAGCCCCCGATCGCGACCCCCTAGGCCAAGCCGAATGCGATCAACCGGATTTCACGCCGGAGCCGTCGTTCATCCGTCGAGCGCGCTACCCAGACCCAGACGTCTGAGCAGTCCGTCGAAGTGCTCGGCATCAGCAAAATCGATGATCAACTTGCCGCGCCCGTTCACACCCGGCTTGATCTGTACGCCGGTGGCCAGCGTGTCGGCGAGTTGCGTCTCGAGTCGCGTGATGTCGGGATCGACTTCGTCCGGGCCGATCGGCACCGACGGATCACCGCGGCGCTTGGATTTGCCGTTGGTCTCTGCCTTCTGTTCAGCGAGCATTTTCGCCACCAGCGCCTCGGCGTCGCGAACGGACAGACTCTGCTCGATGATCCGATTGGCCGCCATGCTCTGTTCCGCGCGTGACAATCCCAGCAGCGCCCTGGCGTGGCCCATGTCGATCCGGCTCTCTATCACGTACTGCTGAACCACTTCACTCAGATTGAGCAGACGCAGCAGATTCGTCGTGGCGCTGCGCGAGCGGCCAATGCTCTGCGCCGCCTTTTCATGCGAATAGCCGAACTCATCCAACAGACGCGAAATCGCCCGAGCTTCCTCAATGGCGTTCAAGTCCTTGCGCTGGATATTCTCGATCAGCGCCAGAGCAAGCGCCTGTTCATTGTCCGCTTCGCGCACCACGACAGGGACTTCGGTCAAGCCAAGGAGGCCACAAGCCCTGAAGCGGCGCTCACCAGCAATAATTTCGTAGCGACGCTGGTTGGCAGGGCCATCAGGTGAAGTGATTGCTCGCACCACAAGCGGCTGGATCAGTCCGTGTTGTCGAATCGAGTCGGCCAGTTCGGTAAGGGCCTGGTCGTCGAAACGGGTGCGAGGCTGATACTGGCCGGCCTGGATCTGGCTGATCGGCAATCGTGATACGTCGCGAGGCGCGACTTCGACAGTTGGAGGCGGGACGGAGACGATTTCAGGGGGACGAGCGGGCGGCGCAGAAAACGGCTCCGAATCGCCGAGCAGCGCATCCAGACCGAGGCCCAACCCTTTGGGCCGGCTCATGACGCCACCTGGCCAGTGACCACGTCGTCACTCTCAGCGACCGAAAGGGGCTCCGCGGGCG
Organism: Burkholderiaceae bacterium; assembly: GCA_041736455.1. Lineage (GTDB taxonomy): Bacteria > Pseudomonadota > Gammaproteobacteria > Burkholderiales > Burkholderiaceae_E > JAUIAI01. The sequence goes on from JBGSTN010000569.1 coordinate 16,250, forward strand.
AGATATCCGCAACCGGGGCGGCGGTCGACGCCGTAGCGCCCGCCGTGCGTCCAGCCGGAAAATTGTCGATGGGCAGGTTGCTAACCCGATCGATGAGCTCGGCACCGAACTCGATATAGGCCTTTGCGCCCTTGGACAGCGGATCGAAACTCACACCGGGTTTTCCATAGCTCGGTGCTTCAGCCAGCCGGACATTGCGCGGAATGACGGTCTTGAAGACCTTCTCGCCGAAATGCTGTGCCAACTGTGCAGAGACCTGGTTCGCCAGGGTCACACGCGGGTCGAACATTACCCGCAGCAGACCGATCACGCGAAGATTCGAATTGAAGTTCGCGTGTACCCGCTTGATGGTGTTGACCAGATCAGCGAGTCCCTCCAGCGCAAAGTACTCGCATTGCATCGGAATGATCACGCCATGGGCGGCACAGAAGCCGTTGAGCGTGAGCAGCGAAAGCGACGGCGGGCAGTCGATCAGCACGAAATCGTATTCGCCATCGACGACGTCGAGCGCCTGCTTCAAGCGTCCCTCCCGTCGCTCCATGCCGACCAGTTCCACCTCTGCGCCAGCGAGCTCCCGATTCGCCGGCAGCAGGTCGTATCCGGACTCCGTACGCCGGCGCGTCCTCGCCACCGAACTCTGCCCGATGAGCACCTGGTAAACCGACGACTCCAGCGCGCGCTTGTTGATGCCGCTGCCCATCGTGGCATTGCCCTGCGGGTCGAGATCGACCAGCAACGCCCGCTTGCCGAGCTTGGCAAGCGCGGCAGCGAGATTGACTGTCGTCGTCGTCTTGCCGACGCCGCCCTTCTGGTTCGCTACGACGAATATCTTCGCCAAATCGCTCGCTCCCGAAAGTTGCCTGAAATGAGGTTCACGGTTGTCGTGATACCGGTTCGATCAATCCGCCAGCGTGTCCCGAAATCGCGCCGACACGGCCGTTCGGCGCGATCACGATTGCCTGCCGGACGACATCGCCGGTCGGCAGGTTCAACTTCTGTTTCAGCAACTTGTGGCTGTTCGCCAGTCGCGCCCAACTTCCGTGCGGGGAGTCGGCGAGCCCGGCACGTTCCAATTCATCCAGTTCCGTATCGGCATTCGGCCCCTTCATCGCGATGACGACCGTATCCGGCCCGACCAGCGATGCCGTCATGTCGAGCAGGTCGCGTATCGAGCTGAATGCGCGGGAGACGATCAAGTCGACCGGCCGATCGAGAGCAGAAGCGCGCAGCGTCTCGACGCGTGCATGACACACGGTTACACTGGCAAGCGGGAGTGCCGCGACGCACTGGCGTAGAAACGCCGCCTTCTTCCCGCTGGCCTCGACCAACGTGCAGGACAGGTCCGGTCGCGAAATCGCCAGCGGTATCCCGGGCAGGCCGGCCCCCGTACCGACATCGACGAAATGAACAGGTCGCCGACCGGCAACACGATCGACGAGGTCCACGATGCTGAGCGAATCGATCAGGTGGCGGTCGATCATCTCGATCGGTTGCCTGACAGCGGTGAGATTGAATGTCCGGTTCCAGCGGCTGAGTAACTCGACGTAGTTCAACAACCGCGACTGCGCGGCCGGAGCCAACACGAGCGACAGCTCCGCGAGGCCCGTCGCCAGCCGGTTTGCCAGGTCGTCACGATCACGATCATCGGTCGACGCAGGCGGGACAGTCGCTTGTGTGTTAGCGCCCACTATTTTGATTCGCCCGAGTTTGCGACACTTTCGGTCGAATCCACCACCAGACTATCTGTTGCTTGGGGCCCAATGGGGGGTCGGGTCTTGCCGCGCTTGCGCAGATGCACCAGCAACAACGAAATGGCGGCAGGCGTCACTCCCGTCAAACGCGCGGCTCGCCCGAGTGTGACGGGTCTGCCCGCTGCCAGACGTTGCCGGACTTCGATCGACAGCCCATGGACATCGGCGTAATCGATCGATTCCGGGATCGGCATGTCCTCGTGGGCCGATTGACGTTGCACCTCGTCTCTCTGCCTGGCGATATAACCGGCGTACTTGGCATCCGTTTCCAGCTGGTCGATGACCTGCTCGAGCCACTCCTGGCCATAGACACTTCGGCCGGCCGCAAGCGAGATGTCGGCAGGGTCGCCCTGCAGTGCAACGAGCGCGTCATACCGGACACCAGGACGCGCCAGGAGTCTGGAAAGCGTGTGATCGCGATCGATCGTGGCGCCGGCAACCATCAACGGCGAGCCCGCATCATCAGCCGCTCGGCCGGGCAAACGCGTTCGATCCAAGCGCTCGGATTCGGCCTTCAGCCCTGCCATCTTCGTTTCGAAAAATGCCCAGCGCCGGTCATCCACGAGACCCAGCGAGCGACCGACCGGCGTAAGCCGACGATCCGCATTGTCTTCGCGCAAGCTCAGCCGGTATTCGGCCCGACTCGTGAACATACGGTACGGTTCCGAGACGCCTTTGGTGATCAGATCGTCGATCATCACCCCGAGATAACCCTCGTGACGCGCCGGCATCCAACCGTCGAGATCACGCGCGTTCCGGCTCGCGTTCAATCCAGCGAGCAGACCTTGAGCGGCCGCCTCTTCATAGCCTGTCGTGCCGTTGATCTGGCCGGCCAGAAACAGGCCGCCGATTGCCCGCGATTCGAGTGTCGGCCTGAGCGCCCGGGGGTCGTAGTAGTCATACTCGATCGCATAGCCGGGTCGCATGATGTGTGCATTCTCGAGACCTGGAATGCTTCGAACCAGAGCCACCTGAACATCGAATGGCAGACTTGTCGAGATGCCATTGGGATAGATTTCGTGCGTAGTCAACCCCTCTGGCTCGAGGAAGATCTGATGCGATTGCTTGTGCGCGAAACGATGCACCTTGTCTTCTATCGAAGGGCAGTAACGCGGGCCGATCCCTTCGATTACACCGGTGAACAAAGGTGAGCGATCCAAGCCGTTCCGAATCAACGCATGCGTATGTTCAGTGGTGTGAGTGATCCAGCATGGAACCTGTATCGGATGGTCCGAGCGCCTGCCCATGAACGAGAAGACCGGAGTAGGATCCAAGTCACCAAGTTGTATTTCGCATTGTGAGAAATCAATCGACCGCGCGTCGAGGCGTGGTGGTGTGCCTGTTTTCAAGCGACCTTGAGGGAGTGAGATCTCGCGCAAGCGTTGTGCCAGCGTAACCGAAGCAGGATCACCCGCGCGACCGGCCGAATGGTTTTCGAGCCCGACATGTATTTTTCCATTCAGGAAAGTGCCCGCGGTGAGAACCACGGCCCGGGCTTCAAATGTCAGCCCGATTCCCGTCCGGACGCCGACGACGCGATCGCCGACGCCGGTCGATTGCAACATCAAATCGTCGACGGCTTGCTGAAATAGCCAGAGGTTGGACTGATTTTCCAATCGACGTCGAATTGCCTGGCGATAAAGGACTCGATCCGCCTGGGCACGTGTCGCACGAACCGCAGGACCTTTACTTGAATTCAGGATCCGAAACTGGATTCCAGCCTCATCGGTCGCTGCAGCCATGATTCCGCCGAGCGCGTCGATTTCCCTGACGAGATGCCCTTTCCCAATGCCCCCAATCGACGGGTTACAGGACATTTGTCCCAATGTTTCCAGGCTGTGGGTTAGCAACAACGTCCTGCTGCCGGATCGAGCCGACGCCATAGCGGCTTCGCTACCGGCGTGCCCACCGCCAACAATGATCACGTCAAATATGTCTGGGAAATTCATTGCTGGCATCACATGCTATTGGCATGCTTTAAGGTCTCCGCCATCGCTATTGGTAAGCGAGTTCTAAAGTCGAGTTCGATCTCAGAGTAAGACGAAGTCGAGACGGATCTTGTTGAGTTTTGGCCTATTTCGCCCCCAGCAGCACCGCGGGTAGAACCAAGACGTTGTGCCTCATTATAGTGGGATATTGAATGACTCGGGGCTGCAACACGGCACCCAAACCCTTACCGAGATGATTTTATTTTGTTCGGTTCTTATGTTTCACGTGGAACAGGTGACTTCACTGCGCACGGTGAAACTTGACCGATGGCTTCTGGCCTGGATGAGGCAGCGAACAGTTTGAATTTACGACGGTTTGCGCAGATGTAGACGATAGACCTATCGATCTCCACCCCGAATTGATGATCTTGCAAGCATCGCGTTCAAATCACATCGTATGCCCGAGCAAGAGTCGTGCAAACGAGAATCGCGGTAGACAGCAGTATTGACCCGCGCCGGCGACGGGTTGGTTACCCGAACTCGCAGTTAAATTTCAATCGAAACGGGCTCAGATGTAAAGCCAATTCCCATCGATATAGAACAAGAACGAACTGCAGTTATACGGAAGAATGAACCCTCCGCGAGCCTCTCCACACCCTCCTCTTCGCTATCAAAACAATGTGCGAAGGTACTTCAAATGACCATACACATGCCTAGTCTCGCCCTGCCTTGCCGCGACCGAACGAACAATTTACCGTAAGAATCGCACATGAATAGCGCGAGCAACCGGTTCGCAGAGTACGGCTAACGCCCACAGAAAGCGCACCACGACGCGCCGCCAACGTGCAATGCGTGGGGTCGAGGCCGAGCACACCATGTCAACCAGACGGTCCAACTGGCTGCGTGGATCGAACGAGAAGTTTGGTTTCCCTGGTGTTCGCATCTCCAAGCCCTCGGAACGGCCATCTAGCGTCGTCGCGGATCCATTCACAGGCAGCTTGCTTCTGCCACTTATCATGACAAGCTAGTACCCATCATCCCTCGAAACCCGCGAATTCCGTGTAAGTGCGACCAAAGCCGCGTCGCAATGCCCGGATTTTGGCCCGAAATGACCCGCCATTACTCATGTTTCACGTGAAACACGCACCAACCCGCTTGGCTTGATGTTACCTCCGTTTCTAGGCCGGCCGCAGCGCGGCCCCGGCAACCCGTAATGACTCGACAGGGCGTAGAGCTGAGAACAAGCTGATGCCATCTGATGCCGGGTCACTACATGCGGGCTTTCTGATAACTAGATGAGCTAACCTGCTTGGAGCAGTGCGACTTAGTAGTGAATGTACCGAACAAAGATCTGAAATAGACACCAGAAACAGGACCGGCGACGAATTTTGGCCCTGGTCAGCACAGAATCGGAGTGGTAAATAACGGCATTACTCGTTCTGTCGCCGGCAAAGCATCGCGATCGCGGGTAAACGACTGATTCTCAAATACTATTGCTAAAAATCTTATACGATCGCACTGCGCGTTTGTGTTTGTTTCACGTGGAACACCGCTCATAGACAAAATTGACAGGCGGCTTTAAACACTGCCAACCTCACAGGTGCGTCACTAGAAGACGTGGGAAATCATGGTGGTTTTTGGGTGGAATCGCGTCCTCGAATCTGCTTAGCAGGCCTGACTTTGGCCGTGCCTTTACCCGTTCTCAGATTTACAGTTTGAATAAAGCGAACAAATTCGACAAGACGAAGCCCGGCGCGGACCGAAAACAGTCGTACGGTCATTTTGATTGTTCGCCAGCAATGAAGAGCGCCGAATCAGGAATGGAATCCGGTAGTGCAAGCAATAAACGAACCATTTCGCCGGCATTTTGGCGTTTCATGATAACTTGTCCTCAACGTCGGTGAAGGGCAGCGGTCTAACCCTTTGATTTAATTAGCTTTATTCTAGTCGGTGCCCGCCAGAAGGCGGACACACCGCGCCTCGGTCAAATTTTTTTTGGCTGTCGGAATACGCGACGAGTACTGGTACCGTACATAGCAGCAGCGGACCTTTAATCTGCTACAACGATGCTGTTCAACGGGGATATAGGCCGGTTTTGCTGTGGCGCCGCCTCGAATCAGTGACACAATTCATTGTCTCGAGCTCAGTTCCTAGGCCAAAGTAATAAGCTCGCTCCGCACACGCCCCACGACTTAGCAATGTCGTGCCCGACGGCAGCACCAGAGCTGTTTTGGACCAGCGTAGTTTGAAACTAATAGCTCACAACCCGCCTAGTTACACGCCCGCATATCGATCTACACCCTTGGCGAGCTGTTTCACGTGAAACATCATGGTAACTACGATCGCAAAAGGAGTTGACTGGGGTATCTGGGGTGATCTACTACACCAATAGGTGGTCGACGACAGCAGGGGCCGTTTTCGACCCGATAACGACAGGCGGGTTAGCGAATAGCTGGCCCTGACCAAAAAACGCCACATTCCCCATTCAAAGACTAGTCGGCATAGCGGCGGCGGTGTCCATAGCCATCAGAATAGAGGCTCTCATCGGATTCAACTGTCGCAAGCGCTTCGGGCAGGATATCTACATCCAGGGGGGCCTCATCTACAGGCTGATTTTCGCTCTAATACTCTCTGCGCATCGCCCATTGTCGCCGCGAAACGCATCCCGAAAATAGGTTTTCACTCATTTCAGGCATGTCCCCGGAGCCATCGGACACGGCGCCCGTTCAGCACCATGTTAGAGATGAAATGCAGTGATCGGGGCGAGACAATGGGAGCACGGCATATGGCAACTCGTGAAAAGGCTGTTCACTCGCGAAGGCAGAACAGACCTCGATAGCCACTGTACGTGTAACCGATGTTCCACGTGAAACATCGGCCATTCCTACGACAATAAGAACACAGCGACCACGCCTAATATCAAAAACCTGAAGTCATACGTATGGCCTAGCCTCCATCATTCGAACAATATTCAATACTTCATTACACGCAGCAAAGCATAGCCGTTATCCCCTGGGTGTGGAACCGCCGACAACTGTGCCTATCAGAATCCCTGCACCTTGGCTCCGAGACGTAGAAATCAATCGCTACGATCTGCTAGAGCGACCGCCTCATACCAAAATGATGGTGAGAAACACGATTATGAAGCGCAGGTAGACCAACTCGAGCCTGTCACGTGTGGAAAAATCGTTCCCGAAAAAGCCGAGTCATCGTCCAAGGGCTGTCGAAGAACTGTTTGATCGTGTAGTAATTGGTCCATCCCAGAGGTGGCGCGGCGCATATCTCACCAGCCAGTTTCTTCGGCAAGCCTTGCGACTCATCATGCACGCGGCACGGACATGCAGGGGAAACTTTGCGCACGAGATCGAGTCCGACGTCATCGATCGATGTTGAAAATATCGGTGACGAAAACAGTGGACGTCTAGATGCTGGTGACACAGGGGGGAGAATGGGCGAGAAGCGTCAGCGAATACTGTCAAGGGACAATGATTGCGTTGCACGAGTCGCCTTTCGCACCATTGGATTGCGGGATCTAGCATCCGAGAGCAAAAAGAGACGAACAAACAACTCTGAGATCCGGTGTACGGAGCGATCGCTCCGGCCAAACGCAACCCGACACTGGAAGCACCAACGCTTGCAAGGCGTCCGGTCGGACGCCGTCCTAAGGCTCTATTGATCAGCCAGCATCCATTCCGCCGCACGCTCTGCGATCATCAATGTCGGCGAATTCGTATTGCCCGAGGTAATGGTCGGCATCACTGATGCATCGGCAATGCGGACCTTTCGCACCCGATGCAACTGGAGCCGCGCATCGACAACCGCATCAGGATTGGTTTCCCGCCCCATGGAACACGTTCCTACAGGATGGAATATAGTCGTGCCGATGTCCCCTGCTGCGCGCGCGAGCGAATCGTCATCCACCAGCGAACTTCCTGGTAAGTACTCACTTGGTTTATACCTATTCATCGCCGGCGAACCAACGATCTTTCGTGTCAGCCGTATCGAGTCGACCGCAACACGTCGATCTTCATCGGTTGCAAGATAATTCGGCTTGATGACAGGGCGCGCAAATGGATCGCTGCTGGGGACATGCACCGTTCCGCGAGAAGTCGGACGGAGGTTGCATACCGATGCGGTGATCGCCGCAAAACGATGCAGCGGCTCGCCAAAACGGTCAAGAGAAAGCGGTTGCACGTGGTATTCGAGATCCGGCATCTCGACGTCCGCCCGGCTACGGGCAAAGACACCCAGTTGGCTAGGTGCCATCGTCAGAGGCCCGTTGCGGAACACCAGATACTCCAGCCCCATCAGCGCCTTGCCGAACAAGCTGTTGGCTTGCAGGTTCAGTGTCTTGGCGGCATCGACGCGCCAGATCGTGCGCAGCTGCAGATGGTCCTGCAAATTGGCGCCGACGCCCGTCAAGGCCACCTTGGTTTCGATGCCTGCGGAAGCCAGCGCTGCGGGATCGCCAATACCGGATCTTTCCAGGATCTGCACGGTTCCGATCGAACCGGCCGCAAGCACCACTTCCCGGGCGGCTTTGACCAGGACGGGAGACTCGGATGATCCGGTGCGTGAATCCTGCGCGTTGACCTTGAAGTACTCGACACGATCGAACGCGCTCAAGTCTGATTCGTCGCCCAGCAGGCGATTGACGTGTGCGCCGCTCACGACGGTCAGGTTTGGCCGGCCGAGCGCCGGTTTGAGGAACGCGTTGGCCGCGTTCCACCGGATGCCGCGGCGCTGATTGACTTCGAAATAGCCCGCTCCGAAATTGTCGCCGCGGTTGAAGTCGTTGGTCGCGGGAATCCCCTGTTCGCCCGCTGCTGCTCGAAACGCGTCGAGGATATCCCAGCGAAGGCGCTGCTTCTCGATCCGCCACTCGCCGCCTCGAGCGTGCAAAGCGTCTACCGAGCCATCGTCAAGCTTGTAATAGTCTTGATGACGGAGGAAGTAAGCAAGCACTTCGTCCCAATTCCAGCCCGGGTTCTCGATGGCCCAGCGCGCATAGTCGGTATGCTGGCCGCGCATGTAGATCATGCCGTTGATCGATGAACAGCCGCCCCAGATTCGCCCTCGCGGGTATTTGATCGCTCGCCCATTCAAGCCGGGTTCGGCACCCGTCTCGAACATCCAGTCACAACGCGGATTGCCAATGCAATACAGATAACCGACCGGGATCTGTACCCAGACATAACTGTCGCGCCCGCCCGCTTCCAGCAGCAGGACGCGGTTTCGGCGATCGGCCGACAGGCGATTGGCCAGCAGGCAACCGGCGGTTCCGGCGCCGATGACGATGTAGTCGTATGTCTGCAAGGCCTTTCCTCGAGAGTCCGATACCGATCGGCATCGCCGCCACGCAGCGCCGATTCGCGACATATGTCAGGTCAACACTGCCCGGCAATCATTTCATCGTCGGCATCACGAACTCGGCCCCGGCACGAATGCCGGTCGGCCACCGTTGCGTGACCGCCTTGTAGCGGGTGTAGAACCGGACGCCCTCGGGTCCGTGAATATGGTGGTCGCCGAAGAGCGACGACTTCCAGCCGCCGAAGGAATGGAATGCCATAGGAACCGGAATGGGCACGTTGATGCCCACCATGCCGATCTGGATCCGATGTGCGAATTCCCTCGCGGCGTCGCCGTCTCGAGTGAAGATCGCCGCACCGTTACCGAACTCATGATCGTTGACGAGTTGCACCGCCTCGTCGAAGGTCTCTACCCGCACGATCGAGAGCACGGGTCCGAAGATCTCCTCGTCGTAGATCCGCATGCCCGGTCGAACATTGTCGAACAGGCACCCGCCGAGGAAGAAACCCTGCTCGCCGCCGGCGACCTTCAAGTCGCGTCCGTCGACGATCAGATCGGCGCCTTCGGCCACCCCTGCCTCGACATAGCCACGAACCTTGTCGAGATGCGCCCGTGTCACCAGAGGGCCCATTTCGGCCCCTTCACTCATGCCCGAAGCGACACGGATGGCCGGTACCTTTTCGCACAGTCGAGCAATCAGTGGCCCTGCGCTTGCACCGACGGCGACCGCCACCGAAACGGCCATGCAGCGTTCTCCGGCAGACCCATAGGCGGCTCCGATCAACGCGTCGGTGACCTGCTCGAGGTCCGCGTCGGGCATCACGACCATGTGGTTCTTCGCGCCGCCCAGGGCCTGCACACGTTTGCCGTTCTTGTTTGCGGTGTCGAACACGTACCGGGCAATCGGTGTCGATCCGACGAAACTCACGGCAGCGACATCAGGATGGGACAGCAACGCATCCACGGCCACCTTGTCGCCCTGCACGACATTGAAGACGCCAGGCGGCAAACCAGCTTCCGACAACAGTCGAGCCATCAGCAACGATGCCGACGGATCGCGTTCGGACGGCTTCAGCACGAACGTGTTGCCGCAGGCCAATGCAACCGGATACATCCAGAGGGGCACCATCGCCGGAAAATTGAAGGGCGTGATGCCGACGCACACGCCCAACGGTTGACGGATCGAATACATGTCGATGCCTGCGCCGACCTGCTCGCTGAACTCCCCCTTCAGCAATTGCGGGATGCCACAAGCGAATTCGACGACTTCCAGGCCACGGGTAACCTCGCCGAGCGCGTCGGATAACACCTTGCCGTGCTCACGGGTGATCGCTTCGGCCAGTTCGTCGGCATGCGCCTCGAGCAGGGCCTTGAACTTGAACATCACGCGCGCGCGGCGTAGCGGCGGTGTTGCCGCCCATCCGGGAAAGGCCTGCCCGGCCGACTTGACCGCGCGATCGACATCGGCC
>JBGSTN010000586.1:0-2562 GCA_041736455.1 Burkholderiaceae bacterium
CTGACGCGGCGGCTCGAAGCGGCCGGGCGCACGGCACCGCGCTTTCATGCGCAGTCGCGGCCGATGCTGGTCGAGCGCGAAGCCACGCATCGCGCGATCGCCTTGTCGGAGCTGGTCGATGTGCCTATCCTCATCGTGCACGTGTCGGGCCGCGAGGCGGTCGAGCAGATCCGGTGGGGGCGGGCGCATGGCCTGTCGGTGTTCGCCGAGACCTGTCCGCAGTATCTGTTTCTCACGGCCGACGATCTGGGCCTGGATGACGATTACGGCGGTGCACGCTGTGTGTGCAGCCCGCCGCCACGCGATGCGCGGAATCAGCAGGTGATCTGGCAGGGAATCGCCGATGGCCTGTTCACGGTGTTCTCTTCCGATCATGCGCCGTTCAGTTTCGATGCCCCCGAGGGCAAGAAGCCCGACGGCAACGAGGTGGCGTTTCGCCATATTCCCAACGGCATCCCGGGCCTGGAGACGCGCCTGCCCTTGCTGTATTCGGAGGGCGTGCTGGGTGGGCGGATCACGCTGCCGCGATTCGTGGAACTGACGTCGACCAACCCGGCCAAGGCCTACGGGCTGCATCCGCGCAAGGGCACGATCGCGGTCGGCTCGGATGCGGATCTGGTGATCTGGGACGAGCGGGCCACCACGGTCAGCAATGCCATGCTGCATCATGCGGTGGACTACAGCCCTTATGAGGGCATGACACTGCGCGCCTGGCCGGCCACCACCATCGTCGGCGGCGACGTGGTGTGGGATGCCGGAAACTTCCATCCGCGCCTGGGGAGCGGGCGGTTCCTCGCCTGCGGGCTGCCGACCCTGAGTCCGCGCCGCGCATCCGCATAGATCTGCAACATCATCTGCGTCGAACTCGTTCGACGTTCGTCCTGTACCGATCGACCTGAAGCGGTCGACATGAACACTACCGACTGGAGATGCACCATGATCTTGTCCGATCCAACGCGTGAAGGCCGACGCTCTCTCGCGCCGATATCGAAAGGGACCACGGTCTCGCCGCCCTTGTCTCTCGCGGTGCGGCTTGCCTCGTCGACGGGCGCGGCACTGGTCTGCGCGGCGCTCGCCTTCGCAGGCGTCGTGCCGTCGGCTCACGCTCAGGCGCGCATCACCTACAAGGTGATCGGCCAGCCGGCGGCGACCGGGCTCGTGCAAAAGAACAAGGAGCGCCCGTTCTTCGAAGCCTTCAGCGAACGCACCGGTCTGCCGATCGACGCCGACTTCAAGCCGATCGACCAGCTGGGCATCAAGGACACCGAGCAGTTGCGCGTGCTGAAGGCCGGTCTCTTCGACGTGGTGTCGCTGCGTGTGTCGCAGAACTCGCGCGACGAGCCGACGTTGCTCGGCCTCGATCTCGTCGGGGCGGCGCCCGACTACGCAACGGCGCGCAAGGTCTACGATGCCTGGCTGCCTTCGCTGGACGAGCGGTTGCAGAAGCAGTTCGGCGTCAAGATGCTGGGGGCCTGGCCGTTCGGCCCGCAGATCCTGTTCTGCAACAAGCCGGTCGAGAATCTCACGTCGCTCAAGGGACTGAAGGTTCGCGTCTACGACCAGAACCTCGCCAAGTTCATCGAATCGGTCGGTGGCACGCCGGTGCCGCTGTCGTTCACCGAAGTGCATCAGTCGTTGTCGCTGGGCGTGGTCGACTGCGCGATCACGGGGCCAAGTTCGGCCAATTCGTCGAACTGGCCCGAGGTGACGACACACCAGTATCCGCTGGGCTTCCAGATGGCGCTCAACGGCTACGTGATCTCGATGAAAGCCTGGAGCAAGCTCGCCCCCGACCAGCAGAAGAAGATGCAGGCGGCGTTCGACACCCTGATCGACGAAATCTGGACCTACTCGCAGGAACTCACGCAGGACGCGCTGAACTGCAACGTGGGCAAGCAGCCGTGCACGCAGAACAAGAAGTTCAACCTGGTCGACGTGAAGGTGACGCCGCAGGACATCGAGTCGGTGCGCAAGGCCGTGTCGGAGGTCTCGCTGCCTACCTGGGCCGAGATCTGCGACAAGACGAACCCGGGCTGCTCGGCGCGATGGAAGGAAACCGTCGGCAAGGCCATCGGGGTGCAGTGACCCGGCGCGACGCGCGGCAAGGATCGACTTCGAGGAGTGCCCATGCAGGACATGGTGGAACGAGTGATAGGAATCGTGTTCGGTGTGCTGTTCGTCGGCCTGTCGCTCTTCGTCACGGTCGAGACGCTCACGCGCAAGCTCTTCAATGTGTCGCTGCAGGGGGCCGATGAACTGGGTGGCTATGTGCTGGCGATCGGTGCGACGCTGTCGTTCACGCTGGCACTGATCGGGCGCGCGCACATCCGGGTCGACGTGTTCCATGCACGCCTGCCGCGCGCGATGCGCGCGGGGCTGGACTGGTTGTCGAGCATGTTCCTGGCCGCTTTTTCGGGACTGCTCGCCTGGCTCGCGTGGTACGTGATCGAGGACACGCGCAGTTACCAGAGCGTGTCGCAGACGCCCTGGGCGACGCCACTGGTCTACCCGCAGGCCGTCTGGCTCGCGGGATTGATCGTGTTCGCCCTGCTGATGCTGGTG